>CAYSUA010000253.1:0-8553 GCA_964433795.1 uncultured Desulfobacteraceae bacterium
GCCGAACAGGAGACCACACAACTTGAGAGCATTGAGGGGCAAGTTGGCCGAACCGGAACCCTAACGCCTGTGGCTCATCTAAAACCGGTTAATGTGGGCGGTGTGGTGGTGAGCCGAGCAACGCTTCACAATGAAGATGAAATCGAAAAAAAAGATATCCGAATCGAAGATACGGTGCTGATCCAGCGGGCAGGCGATGTCATACCCGAGGTGGTTAAAGTCATTTTAACGAAACGCACGGGTAAAGAGCGGATATTTAAAATGCCCGAAAATTGCCCGGTCTGTGATTGTCAAGTGATTCGGATGGAAGGCGAAGCCGCCGTCCGTTGTGTCAATACCGGTTGTTCCGCTCAGATAAAGGAGAGGATCAAACATTTTGCATCAAAGGGAGCCTTTGATATAGACGGATTGGGTGATAAATTGGTCGATCAACTCGTTGAAAAAGACCTGCTTTCATCTTATGCCGATATCTTTGAGCTGAAAACGGAAACCACTGCCGGTCTCGAAAGAATGGGAGAAAAATCGGCCGCCAACCTGATGGAAGCCATTGAATCCAGCAAAACCGTCTCCTTTGCCCGATTTCTTTATGCGCTGGGAATTAGACATGCCGGCGAGCATGTTGCCGCCATTTTAGCATCGCGCTTCCAAACCTTAGATGCCGTGATGAAAGCCGGTCAGAGCGATCTTGAAATCGTGGAGGGCATCGGACCGATCGTTGCCGAAAGCATCGTTCGATTCTTTAGACAGGATCAGAATATAAAGATCGTCCGTCAACTGCTGGCATCCGGTGTGTATATCCGATATGAAAAAGAGGACGCTGGGGGATTCCTTGAGGGTAAAGTGTTTGTATTGACCGGTACGCTTGAACACATGACACGCGGGCAAGCCAAAGACAGCATTGAGTCCCTCGGGGGAAGGGTGGCCGGATCGATCAGCCGGCGCACCGACTACGTGGTGGTTGGAGAATCTCCGGGGTCTAAAGTCGATCGAGCCAAAGCGCTCGGGGTTCGGATCATCCATGAAACCGAGCTGAGCTTCTTACTCAAAGGAGGGAAGCATGGATAATAAAGTCCGCGCCCATGTTATTATTTCCGGAAGGGTCCAAGGTGTCTGCTACCGGATGGAAACCCAGCGTGCCGCTAAAAGCATCGGTGTGTCGGGCTGGATCAAAAACCGGTTTGATGGAACCGTGGAGGCGGTATTTGAGGGTGATAAAAAACAGGTGGATCAGATCATCGAATGGTGCAGAAAAGGACCTGCACTGGCTCGGGTCAGTAATATAGAGATCGGTTGGGAATCTGTTACCGGGGAGTTAAGGGATTTCGATATTACTTATTAGATAAAGGGCGGTTTATGTGACCGATTGGCTGACTCATAAACCGCCCGAAAATTGGATTAGATCGCTTCTTTGAGCTTTTTGCCGGGCCGGAATTTTACAACGTTGGTTGCTTTGATTTTGATGGGCGCACCGGTTTGCGGATTGCGGCCTTTTCGGGCCTTACGACGGGCTTTGGAAAATGTCCCGAAGCCGACCAAGGTGACTTTTCCATCTTTTTTCTTGAGTGATTTGGTTACCCCTTCAATGAAGGACTTTAATGTCGCAGCAGCGGCAACCTTGGAAATACCCGCATCCTTAGCCATCTTTTCCACCAATTCTGCTTTTGTCATACTGTTTCACCCCCTTTATTTAATTGATGTCCATAAAATAGTGATTTAAAAACGGTCCATACAGCATGCTTTTTTCCATGTCAACAAAAATCAGCGCTCACAGCGGATATTTTATTAAATTTTTCCTAAACCGCTTCTTTCTTTAGCTTTACGAACCCCAATATTCAGAAAACCTGAATCGGTAAGCGTTTTGAGGAATCTAAAACAACGCATTTAGGAACTGCTTCGGATTGAATTTTTGAAGATCCTCAATGGTTTCACCCACGCCCACATAATCCAGCGGGATATTCAGTGTATTTGTAATACTGATGACAATGCCGCCCTTTGCCGTTCCATCCAGTTTCGTCAAGGCAATACCTGTGATTTCCAAGGCCTCATGAAACAGATTGGCCTGTGAGAGCGCGTTTTGACCGGTGGTTGCATCCAGAATCAGCAGTATTTCATGGGGCGCATCCGGCATCCGTTTTGAAACGGTTCGTTTAATCTTTTTCAATTCTTCCATTAGATTCACACGTGTGTGAAGTCTTCCTGCCGTATCGATCAGCACAATATCGATATCCCTTGCCGCAGCAGCATCGATGGCATCAAATGCAACGGCAGCCGGATCTGCGTTTTCCTTATGCCTGACAATATCTGCCCCGGCCCTTTCGGCCCAAACCCCGAGTTGCTCTACGGCAGCAGCGCGGAAGGTATCGGCTGCGGCGATGAGCACTTTTTTTCCGGAAGCGGTATATTTTGCCGCCAGTTTTCCGATGGTGGTGGTTTTCCCGACTCCGTTTACGCCAACCACCATAATAACATGGGGTTTGGCTGCAACATCCGGAATTGGCGGCGAGTCATTGAAAAAGCGGAGTGTTTCCTGTTTGAGGACTTCCTTCAGCTGATTCGAATCGGTTATTTTATGGGCCTGCTGGGAAACACGCTCGATTAGGTCCATGGTGGTTTGTATTCCGACATCAGACGTGATCAGCAGTTCTTCGAGGCCTTCCAGCATATCCTCATCGATGGCGTTTTTGCCCGTAAAAATGGATTCAAGGCCGTTTGAAAACTTCTTACGTGTTTTAGACAGGCCCTGCTTTAATCGTTTAAAAAATCCCTCGGGCTGCTGATTCTCCCCTTCATCGGCTCCAGCAACTTCTTGATCCAATTGGTGCTGCGGGGCATTGAATAACTTCCAGACCATATCAGACTCATTCCGGCTGTCTGAAATTGACAGATACGATTTTTGAAATGCCTTTCTTTTCCATGGTAACACCGAACAAGGTGTCAGCAAACTCCATGGTTCTTTTATTGTGGGTAATCATGACAATCTGAGAATTTTCGCCGATGACTTGGAGTAGGTTATTGAAACGGAAGATGTTGACATCGTCCAGCGGGGCATCGATTTCATCCATTAAACAAAATGTCGTCGGTTTCATCAGAAATATGGAAAAGATAAAGGCAATGGCTGAAAGCGCCTTTTCTCCCCCGGACAGCAGGCTCATTCGTGTCAGCTTCTTGCCTGGTGGATGAATCATGTATTCAACACCGGTTTCAAGGGGATTGTCGGGCTCGGTGAGTACCAGCTGGGCGGATCCCCCTTCGAATAAACGTGGAAACACCTCATGGAGCTTCTCATTGACGAGATTAAATGTTTCAAGAAATCGTTTTCGAGTGATTCGATTAATCTTCCTGATCACTTTTTGAAGATCTTCTATGGCTTTTTGAAGATCTGTTTGCTGTTCAGCGAGGAAATCGTGGCGTTCCTTTAGCGTTTCATATTCTTTTATGGCTCCCAGATTCACCTCCTCCATTTTGAGGAGTCGATTTCTGAGTTGCTCTATTTCTGCTTCCATTTCCTCAGCAGACTTGTTCAATGACTCCAATTCCGGTGCCAAATCCGTCTTCATCAGCTTCAGCGGGGTGTGGTATCGGTTTTCAATTTGGTCTAATACATTGTCCCGTTTCATTTGTCGCTGGGATTGTTCCAGTTCCAGGAGTCTGATCTTTTCAAGGGTTTCATCACGCTTGCTTTTAATACTGCTGATAATGGAGTCGTGTTGTTTGAGTTTTTCTTCAATGGTCTGAAACTCTGTGGCATTGTTTTCAATAACGAGTCCGAGCTGCTTAATGTCTTCATAACGGCCGGAGAGAGCATTTTGGAATTCCACTATCCGCTGTTTCCGGTCATTTAACTTCTGCTTTTTCTGCTCGATCTCTTTTAAAAATTCCTTAAGGCGTCTCTCCCCATCATCTTTGAATTCACATAACCGCCTTAAGTTTGTCCGGCTGTTTTCCAATTGTGCATTCAGGCTCGTCAGTTTGAGCTTAACATCCACAACCCGCTGAGAGTAGGCTTCCATTTCTGCTGAAATGTTTTCGATCTCATCCGAGATTTTTGCCACATGGTTTTGGGCCGTTTTGACCTCTGTTTCAATTTCAGAAATCGCTCGATTATACTCCGCCAATTCCTCATCCAGATCGCTCTCTTCCCCCAGGAGTCGCTCACCTTCCAGCCGAACAATGTCTATATGCCGTCGTGCGTGTTTGAGCTCTTCGGTTATGCGATAGAGTTCTTTTTCCGCTTCGGTTTCGTTTTGAGCCGTTTGGTGCCTATTCTCAAACAATTTTTGCAAGTGGGTCTCAATATGGAGAACCGTTTTTTCCAGTTCTTCTTGAAGCTTTCTGTCTTTTTCCAGCCGGCTTTCCAGGTCGGATGTTTTGCTGATCAATTCTTTGAGCTCTATCTTCTTGGCCAAAATCCCCGACCCGTTTCCATTGCTACCACCGGTCATCATCCCTTGAGGGGAGATAATTTCACCCGCTTTTGTGACAATGGTTCTTCGGGAGCCGTTCCGGTTCCAAATCTCTAAAGCTTCCCCTATATCCTCTGCAACGATTGCATTGCCCAAAAGGGTCCGTGCAATGCGCTCATGTTTGGGATCGACGGTCACATGATTCATTAACAGTCGGGTTGCGTCCAATTCATGGTCGGTGCCATCTGTATCTTCACGAATGGACGATACGGGGATAAATCCACACCGCCCGCCTCCGGATGCTTGTAAATAATCGATGGAGCGCACGCCAGCGGTCTGGTCCTCAACCAGTACATATTGCAGGGACTCTCCCAATACGGATTCAATTGCAGTGGAATAGGTTGGCGACGATTCGATTATATCGGCCATGAGTCCCAGCACCCCGTCCAAGGTCTCGGTATCACCGTCTTCGGCATCTTCTATCGGATCACGGGTTGCCTTTTTCATGATCGCCTGCACACCATCTTTATACCACTCGAAGTTTTCCTGCATTTTCTTAAGCGTGGTATACCGAGAACGGATCTCTTTCTGTTCAAGATCCAGGGTTTGTACCGATTTTACCTGTCGGCCCAGCGATTCGCTTTTTGCTTTTAGCTGTTGTTGTACCGACTGGATGGTTTCATTCAGATCGGCCAGTTCTGTTTTAACCGTTTGAAGCGTGTTTTCGGCCTTATCCGCTGTGCCTTGAAGAAGGGCGGCCTTTTTTTCTGCTTCTGCTTCCTCTTCATGAATCCGTTTCAAGCGTCTCTTTAGATTTTCTTTATTGTTTGTGACGTTTTGATAGATATTCTTGTAACGCGCCTCTTGTGCTACACAATTCATAAGGTGCGTTTTGCTGGATTCAAGGTCATGGTTCAGGGCGGCCAACCGGTCAGTAATTTCCTGGGCGGCAGTACGCTCCCGCTCCAGACCACCCGAAACCGTATCGATTTCCTGTTGCACATCGGTGGTTTGTTCTTCTATCTGTGAAATCTCGGAGAGAATCGTTTGATTTTTTTCTTCAAGCTCCTCCCGTGCCGTCTCGATCTTTTCAATTTCATCCGCAAACCGTTCAATATCTTCTCTCAGGTGTGAAAGATCGTTTTCCGTGCGATCGATGGTTCTTTGCAGTTCAAATTGGTGTGACTTCTGTTCTGAAATTTCCTGATCTTTTTTCCAACGTTTCAGCTTTATTTCTTCCACGGCGGCATCGAGCCGTTTAAGGGTGGTGGTCTGCTCGATGTCCGTATCCGTGAGATCTCTGAGTAGGGCGTCGGTTTCCTGAATCTGGAGGGCGTATTTGTCATAGTATCGCAAAGCCTGGGACACATCCAGTATCTTCAGCCTCTCCTGGTAATTTCTGAATCGCTCGGCTTTTCGGGCCTGGCGCTTAAGCCCCCTCATCTGCCGGCTGATTTCAGACATGATATCTGCAACCCGCAACAGGTTTTGCTGTGTTGAATCGATTTTTCTAATGGCCTCTTTCTTACGGGTTTTGTATCGGGTTATGCCTGCTGCCTCTTCAATGAAGGTTCTTCTGTCTTCCGGGCCGGCATCGATGATGGCGCCGATGTTTCCTTGCTGGATGACGGCATAGGACCGAGTGCCCAAGCCGCTGCCCAGAAAGATGTTATGTACATCTTTCAGCCGGCAAGGCTGTTTGTTGAGATAATAAGCGGATTCCCCGGATCGGTACAAGCGACGGGTGAGCATGATCTCGGAGAATTCTTTAAGTTCCTCCGGAGCCGTACCATTGTCATTCAGCAGCGTTAAGGAGACTTCAGCCATGTTCAGGGGGGGCCTCCCATTGGTGCCTGAAAATATCACATCCTCCATCGATTTTCCGCGAAGCTGTTTAACACTCTGCTCCCCCATCACCCAACGGAGCGCATCGACGATATTGCTTTTCCCGCAACCGTTCGGGCCCACCACCGCCGAAATGCCATGGGGAAACTCAATTATGGATTTATCAACAAAGGACTTAAACCCGGTTATTTCCAGCTTTTTAAGTTTCATTTCAGGAAATCTCCTGAGCGCTTAAAGTTATGCAAAACCCCATAATACTGCTGCATCTCCTATACCAAGCCGGGATTCGAATGTAAAGAAAAAAACACAATGGGAGGTATATTTTCAGATAATTGTATACAAGATGTGGTATGTGGGTTCAGGCCCGCCAGAAATACGGCGGGTAAAGTTCAGGGTTATGCGTTTTTTGCTTTGCATTTAAAGAATTTGGCTTAAGAACAACTTGGTCCTTTCATGGGTTGGGTTGGTAAAAAAATGTTCCGGCGTCCCGACTTCAACGATCGCCCCTTCATCCATGAAGATGACCCGGTCGGCAACCTCTCTTGCAAATCCCATTTCATGGGACACCACTACCATGGTCATCCCTTCTTTGGCCAGGGTTTTCATCACATCCAGCACTTCACCGATCATCTCAGGATCGAGTGCAGAGGTGGGCTCGTCAAACAGCATCACCTTCGGATCCATGGCAAGAGCGCGGGCAATGGCAACTCTCTGCTGCTGGCCGCCGGATAATTGATCCGGATACCCTCCTGATTTGTCGTAAATGCCCACCTTTTTGAGAAGGGCATCGGCCTTGTCTTTGGCCGTTTGTTTTGAACGTTTTCTCACCACCGTTTGAGCCAGGGTGATATTCTCAAAAACCGTCTTATGGGGAAATAGATTGAATGATTGAAACACCATGCCCACTTCGGCCCGGACCTTGTTGATATTGGTCTTTGGATCGAAAATATCGATACCGTCAATATAGATGTGGCCCGTATCGGCGGTCTCCAAGCGATTCAAACATCTTAAATACGTGCTTTTACCGGATCCGGAAGGCCCGCATACCACCACCACTTCACCGGCATCGATTTTGCTGGATACGTTGACCAAAGCGCGCACTTCATGGGGCGCCCAGAACGTTTTGGATATGTTTTTAACATCAATCATACCGGCTGTGACCTCCTCTCTATGTATTGGAGGACCATGGAAAGCGTAAAGGTTAACACCAGATACAACACGGCACACAGAATGTACAATTCAAACGGCTGCAGGCTGGCGGCAACGGCTTCTCGGGCTGCTTTGGTCAATTCACGAATGGCGATCATTCCCAGCAGGGATGAGTCTTTTATCAGGCTGATAAACTGACCGGCAAGGGGTGGGAGAATACGGCGCAACGCCTGGGGCAGGATGATATACCGCATGGATTGGGCGTATGTCATACCGAGCGAGCGGGCGGCTTCGGTTTGACCGCGGTGGATGGACTGTATCCCTGCTCTTACGATTTCCGTGACATATGCCCCGGCAAAGCAGGCCAGTGACGCCACCCCATACCAGAATACCGGAATCCTGCCCAGCCCGTAGTCAGCCAGCAGATCGTTGATAACCGTTCCCAGGACAAAATACCAGATCAGGATCTGAACCATGAGGGGAGACCCTCTGATCACTTCGACGTATGCGATGGTGATCCATTTCAAGGCCGGATTAGAGGAGATCCGCATCAGACCCCCGATAACTCCGATAAGGACTCCGAAGATCGTCGCCATAATACTGACCTTTAAGGTTATCCAAAGGCCGATGACCAGAAGTCCGGGCTTCCACTCTTTATACTGGCCCAGTGTATCTCCGGGGGAAATCATCTCCCCTTCTTCCACAACCACACTTCCGGCAGGAACCGTGTAGGATTCGGAGCCGCCAAGTCCCTTTACGGTTATGATCGTTTCTTTTTCATTCCCTTCGATCGATTCAACTTCCCCATCCAGTTCCGACATGATTTCAATATCATCCTCATATGCAAAATAGATGGGCACGCGATTCCACCGCCATATATATTCGATTCTCTGGGTGGCGTAGTAAAAGATTCCGGCAGTGACCAAACAGAAAGCAACAAAGACGCCCACCCAGAAATTGTAACGGGCAGATTTCGCCAAGTTCCTTATATTGTTTGAATTTTCCATAGTCGGTATTTTCTTTGGTTAGACGGTTAATATCTTAATCCTGGAATTTGTGTTTTATATGGCAAAACTTTTTTCATCCTGCCACCAAGACACAAAGGCACGAAGAAAAAATAAAATAATATCTTTGTGTCTTTGTGACTTTGTGGCAA
>CAYSUA010000254.1:0-8552 GCA_964433795.1 uncultured Desulfobacteraceae bacterium
AAAATAGAAATCAAGGGCATCCGACGACTCTCCAGAGCAGAAATTTTCGAACAGGCGAAGTTGAAAAAAGGAGTAAACATCTTCTCGGTGAATCTTCCCCGCGCCCGAAAACGATTGTTGGGTCACCCCTGGATTGCCGAGGCAAAGATATCGAGAATTCCGCCCGATGGACTTAAAATCGCTTTAAAGGAGCATTCGCCGGTTGCCTTAATCCGTTTGGATCGAACCTATATCATGAATACAGAGGGGGAAATATTTAAACCCTGGACCGTTTCGGATCCAACGCAGCTTCCTAAAATTGATGGGCTAGAGTTTGAGGATTTATATGTTCGGGGAGATGACATGAGCCCTCCCCTTAAGGCGATAATGGACATAATCGGCCTCGGAAAACGGAAGAATAGTGTCTTGCCCAACAGCAAGCTGAGCGCCATTCAAGTGGATCGTGATTCGGGAATTACCATTTATGCCTATCAGAACAAGACAGAAATCAAGCTGGGATATGGCGGATATCCGGGAAAGTACAAAATTCTGTCAACGGTGCTGTCCTATCTTAACCGACAGTCGGAATTCCGGGCTGTCCGCACCATCGACCTCAAGAAAATGAATCGCATTGTAGTCAATCCCATAAGAGCAGGTGCTACCGGCAAGGACAAAAAGGAGGTGTAGGTGCAAAAACAGGATAACATCATCGTGGGGCTGGACATCGGCACAACAAAGATCTGTACCGTTGTTGGTGAAATGTCCGGCAGTGATATCAACATCATCGGAATCGGCACTCATCCCTCCATCGGCCTTAGAAAAGGTGTGGTGGTGAATATCGAGTCCACTGTCGAATCCATCAAAAAGGCGGTGGAAGAAGCCGAACTGATGGCCGGTTGTGAAATCTCAAACATCTATGCCGGTATTGCAGGCGGGCATATCACCGGATTCAACAGCCGGGGGATTGTGGCCATCAAAGGGGCCGAGGTCGTCCAAAGTGACGTGGATCGGGTCATCGATGCTGCACGGGCCGTGGCCATTCCCATGGACCGGGAAGTCATCCATGTGCTTCCGCAGGAATTTATCGTGGATGACCAGCCGGGGATCCAAAATCCGATCGGGATGTCGGCGGTGCGACTGGAAGCAAAAATCCATATCGTGACAGGGGCTGTAACATCGGCCCACAACATCGTCAAATGCGCCAATCGGGCAGGGTTGGATGTTTGCGACATCGTTCTGGAATCATTGGCCTCGGGGGAGGCCGTACTTACCGAAGAAGAAAAACAGCTGGGAACCGCATTGCTGGACCTCGGTGGTGGGACAACGGACCTTGCCATTTTCGCGGGCAACAACATCAAGCACACATTCGTGTTGGCGCTGGGCGGCAATAACCTGACCAACGATATCGCTGTGGGGCTTCGCGCCCCGGTTACCGAAGCTGAAAAAATTAAGATAAAATACGGGACCTGTGTGGCAAGAAACATCAACACCGAGGAGACCATCGAGGTGCCCGGCATGGGCGGCCGAAAACCGAGAAAGCTGCCCAGACAGATCTTAGGAGAAGTATTAGAACCAAGAATGGAAGAAATCTTCACTCTGGTAAAAAGGGAAATTTACCGGGCGGGAATGGAAAATGCAATGACCTCCGGTTCGGTGCTCACCGGCGGAACCTCTCTGTTGGAAGGGGTCATCGAGGTGGCAGAATCGGTCTTCAACCTTCCCACCCGCCTCGGCAAGCCCCAGGGAATTTCCGGGCTGGTGGATGTTGTGAACAATCCCATGTACGCCACCGGTGTGGGGCTTGTCCTCTACGGAGCAAAAAATCAAAACGCCAAGAAGTTCAGAATTCGGGATACCAACATTTTCAATCGTGTCATGAGTCGCATGAAAAACTGGTTCAAGGAGGTTGTATGATCATGAAACAGATAGCGCAAATTGGTGGAAGCTTAAAACCTTTGAACAAGAACCAAATACTATAGGAGGTGGGGGAATGCCATTTACGTTTGTAGAGACAGAGAAATCGGCTAAGATTAAGGTAATCGGTGTGGGCGGAGCCGGCGGAAACGCCATCAACAACATGATCGATTCGAGTCTGCAAGGTGTTAAGTTCATTGCCGCCAACACGGATGCCCAAGCCCTTGAGATCTCTAAAGCACCCATTAAGATTCAAATCGGTGAAAAACTGACCGAAGGGCTTGGGGCCGGTGCGAATCCCCAACTCGGCCGTGATGCCGCATTGGAAAATGCCGAAGCCATTCGAGCTGCCCTTGACGGCAGCCACATGGTTTTCATCACAGCCGGCTTTGGTGGTGGAACCGGCACCGGTGCTGCTCCGGTCATAGCGGAGATCTGCAAAGATATCAGTGCGCTGACTGTGGCAGTGGTAACCAGACCCTTTTCTTTCGAAGGGAAGAAACGAAACCGGTTGGCCGAAGACGGTATCGACCAGTTAAAGGAATTTGCCGATACCGTGATCACCATCCCCAACGACCGGTTGAGGGGCCTTGCCACAAAAAATGGGACCATGGTCGAAATGTTCAGGAAAGCAGACGAAATCCTGCTCCATTCGGTCAAGGGAATTACAGACCTGATTATGATGCCGGGTCTGGTTAACCTCGATTTCGCCGATGTGCGGACCACCATGTCAAAGGCGGGGATGGCCATCATGGGAATCGGTATCGCCAGCGGTGAAAATCGGGCCATCGAGGCGGCAGAACATGCCATTTCACACCCGCTCCTGGAAGATATATCCATAGCCGGTGCAAAGGGTGTACTTATGAATATCAGCTGCACCAGCGATTTGACCATGGAGGAAATGACCGAAGCCTCGGAACGGATTTACAAGGAAGTGGGTGACGATGCCGATATCATCTGGGGTGCTGTTGTGGATGATAACATCGGTGATGAGATGCGGGTGACGGTAATTGCAACCGGGATCGGTGAAGGACCGGATCGTGTCACACTCGCGGACAAAACGCGAGATACGGGATTAAGAGGTGTGCTCAGGGATGTGATGCCGGGTGAATTCGATAACGCCGTCGACCTGGACGAACCGACTTATATCCGTCAGCAGGAAGCGGTCAATGAATCCACCGGTGCCACTTATAGGGGATATAAAGGCATGGTCGTCGATAACGATCTGGAAATCCCCACATTCTTACGCAGGAAAGCCGATTAAAGATTACGGTTTACGGAATTCGGTTTTCGATTTAAGATGAGAGGTACCGTATCTATCTTTTATCGAAATGGTTTTCATGGTTTCAAAAACCCGAACATCAAGAAACGAATTCATTGAGACTGAAGTCGGCACCATAAGGAAAAACTGGAATGGTCGCATCCGCATCGCACTGGCCTATCCCAATCGATACCATGTCGGGATGTCGAATCTCGGCTTTCAAACCGTATACCGGGCATTCAATGCGTTTGAACATGTGGTATGCGAAAGGGTATTCATTCAGGAACAAGATGAACCCGCAACTCGAGGCCCGAGGAGTCTGGAATCGGACCGGCGGCTGTCGGATTTTGACATCATTGCATTCTCCATCTCCTTTGAAAATGATTACATCAACCTCCTAACCCTGCTAAAACAGGCCGGACTCCCCCTGCGGTCCACGGATAGATCCCCCACCCATCCGTTGGTCATCGCAGGGGGAGTCGCCTGCTTCCTGAACCCCGAGCCCATCGCCCCTTTCATGGACTGCTTTCTGATCGGTGAGTCTGAACCGTTGATCCCGAGATTCATCGACGCCTTTGATCCTTCCATGGAAAAACCATTATTGTTGAAGGAACTTGCCCGTGGAATACCGGGAATCTATGTCCCAGCATTCTATGAGACCCGTTACGACAAAAAAGGCATCCTTTCAGGCTTTCACCCCCTGGCCGATGTACCGGATACGATACAGCCCATGATCCTAAAGGAGTCTCGGGTAAACCCCGCGTGCAGTTGTCTGTTGACGCCGCACGCCACCTTTGATGACACCTATCTCATCGAAGTCAGCCGGGGCTGTCCCCATGGGTGCAGGTTCTGTGCGGCCGGCTACATTTATCGCCCCCCACGATTCAGACCCTTGACGGACCTAAAACAGTGCATTGATGCCGGAAGCGCTCAAACCCGTAAGGTGGGGCTGGTAGGGGCAGCGGTCTCCGATCATCCGGAAATCGGAAATCTTTGCCGCTCGGTGGATGGCAAAGACATTCAATTATCGTTCAGCTCCCTGAGGGCCGATGCCCTGACCCCGGAATTATTGATTGCACTGAAACAGAGCGGTGTAAAAACCGCGACCATTGCTCCGGATGCCGGGTCGGAAAGAATGCGCCGGGTCATCAACAAGGGTTTGACTGAAGAACATATTCTTAAAGCCGCAGAAAATCTGGTGAAATACGGTATCCCCAATTTGAGGCTCTATTTTATGGTGGGCCTTCCAACCGAAACAACCGAAGACATTGAAGCCATCGTTGTCCTGTGCAAGCAGTTGAAACACCGATTTCTTCAATCGAGTCGGGCAAGAAAACGGATGGGAGAAATAACGGTCGGCTTGAATTCCTTTGTACCGAAACCCTTCACGCCGTTTCAATGGTCGGCCATGGATGAGGTGAGTGGCCTGAAAAAGAAGATTAAAACGGTTAAAACCGCACTCAATCGAATACCCAATGTTCGGGTCTACTCGGATATTCCCCGCTGGGCGTATATACAGGGCTTTTTTTCCAGAGGAGACCGAAGAGTCGCCGAATTGTTGGTACAGGCACATGACAACAACGAAAATTGGGCGAAAACCCTCAAGGCTTCCCCCATTAATGCAGACTTTTATGTCTACCGAGAGCGTTCAATGGGTGAGAACCTGCCGTGGGATTTTATCGATCACGGGATTAAGAAGTCATTTCTTAAGCAGGAGTACCGCAGGGCTTTGGAGGAAAAAGCCACTGACCTGTGTAAGACGGACACATGCAGTATCTGCGGCGTCTGCAAACAAACGGATAAACAAAATGGAACGATAACCAAGAGAAGTTAATCCGGTTATGCAGAAACTTCAAGTCGAGCACTTACGGCTTTGAAGATAATCGCGTTGTTTTATTCGCGGACGTGTGAAACTCGTGCACACGAATCAGATCACCTCCAAAGCCTATACCGGTAATCAACTTGGGTTTTGTGCATAACCGCGAAAGTTAATTTAAAGAAGTTCAAAGTTTACCGGACCCGGCCGTACTTGCCGGTAACGTTATCTTAAAGGCGGTCCCTGTTTTCCCGCCGCTTTCACAGACAATGCTACCCTTCAATTCCTTTACAATATTGTGAACGACGGTGAGTCCCAGGCCACGATGATCGGATCCCTTTGAACTGATAAACGGTTCAAAAAGCCGATGTCTGATCGCTTCCGGAATGCCCGGGCCGTCATCCCGAATAATCATTTCAATGTCGTCTGAAACGTCACCGTGCTGATCCGCCTCTTTTATTTTAGTCTCGTCCCGACCACGGGTTTCAATATAGATATTCCCGCCGCTTTTCATGGCTTCAGCAGCATTTTTCACAAGATTTGACAGCACTTGCTTCAATCGGCCGGGGTCACACAAAACACTCGGTAATCCCTCTCCCAGAGACAGGTGATCGGATATGCCCAGGGGTTGAAGTATCGATTGGCGCAGAAGTTTCATCTGGGTCAAAATCACAGAATTGACATCCACTTCAGCGGAATCACCGGAGTCAGGCTGGGAAAAGGTCGTTAACTGACAAACGATTTGATAGACGCGGTCAATCTCCTCGTTGATAATGGTAATGTCTTCCTGTGAAGGATGTCTTTCCGGAAGTTTTAAACCGAGTATCTTTAGGTAATTTTTGATGATCCCCAGGGGGTTATTCACCTCATGAACGACTTTGGCGGCCATAGTGGATACCGCTTCCATTCGCTCCGCTTGAATCCGCTGGTTTTCTCTGTATTTGAGTTCGTCTACATACAATGAGACAGCGGCATGGTAGGCAAACATCTCCATAAGTTTTAGCTGGCTTGACAAACGGGGTGTCTGGTCGGCCCGGACCCCTAAAACAATCACACCCATATACTGGTGATGGACCGAAAGGGGAATGCAGATCATGCCTTCAGTGTTTAACAATTGCATGATCTGCTTATCGGCAATACTCAAATCGGACGTCTCCCGGCTGTTGAGAATACGGTTCTGTTTCAAGGACTTAATCAATAGACTGCTTCCGGATCGGAAGGGTACGACCAATTCGTTTATGCGTGTCTCTAAATATCGGCCTTTGGGAGACCGGCCCATTAGTATATCCTTCCCGGGATCATAGAGAAAAAACAGAAGACAGGGAACATCGAATAGTATTTTAAGACCCCGTTCGAGAATCGTGAGGATGGCTTCCTGTCCATCGGCCTTAAGGAGGTTGTCCAGCGTTCCGTAAAGCAGGGATATGTTTTTAACTTGGCTGAGAAGTTCTTCATTCGATTCTTGCTGAATGTCGGTGGACAGATCCGGTGGTTGTTCCACCGGGATATCCATGCTGCGGGCAACGTCCAGGATCTCTTCCTTTGCTTCGGATACGATCTCTTCCACAAAGGATGGTGAAAATCCGAAAACGGTTTGGGCAAGCTCTTTGCCGCCGGCCGATTGTTCCGAGTTTCCTTGGCTCAAAACATTGGCCACATAAACAACCTTCACCAGGGGAAACGCATGAACAATCTCTTCAACCGGTTCGTGGTGATAATGAACGGCATCGGCCATTAACGGGTCCAGATTCCATCTGCGGGTAAACCAGGCCCCGACTTCGGCATGGGAAGCGCCCAACCGGACTTCTCCGGCAATCAGTTGTTCCGAATTTACCTCGGAATCGGACAATAATTGGCCGTATTCTTTGGGAAAATGTATCCAAAAGATGAGCTTGGCAATGTCATGGAGCAGTCCGGACAGAAACGCTTCTTCCGGATGTTTATAGTCCGTACGCTTTGCAATCCGCCTTGAAATCAAGGCACACAATAAAGAGTGCCACCAAAACTGATTTAGATTAAACTGGGCACCGCTTTTGGTTTTCGAAAAAACCTGCAATACCGAGGCACTGATGGCCATGTTCTTAATGGTATCAGCCCCCAGATAGAGCACGGCTTTTTCAAGATTGGTTACCGGATCTCTCAGGCCCATATAGGGGGAGTTCACCAGCCGCAGCACTTTGGAAGCCAGAGACGGATCCTTGGCGGTAATCTGGGAAAGTTCAGTTAATGTGGTTTTGTCATTGTTGCACGCTTCGATCAACTTGACGAGGACTTGAGGGAGGCTGGGTAGGTTTTTCGAGCGTTTTAATTTTTTGAATATGTTTTTTTCTTTATCCACGGGAAACGACAAGCATTGGAGGTTATAAAGTCACGGAATACTAAGCTTCATACGGAGACATGTCAATAGAATAATTATATAACGTGGGAAAACAGAGGGTTGCATTAAGCTTCCGTCCGGTTCACAGTCCATTCCGCACCTCACCGAATTGAAAAAAAGTTCTTGAAAGCGCCTACGCATTATGGTACGCGATCTCCTTGGTTCGGTCCGGCTGCCGGACCTGTAATAATAATTTCCAAACCTTGACAAATTTTTTATAGATTGAAATGAATGCGGCAAAGTAAAATGCGCCAAGTTCAAGGCGCACGAATCGCGCGTCACGAGGCGTACTTTCTGTACGCCGCAGTGGCAGTGGGATGAAGTGCAACGCAGAAATTGGACGTTTTACGAAGCCGTCAACCTTTGAAAGGATTTCAAATAGATAATGGCACCGAAAAAGGAACTGAAACTAGCTTATTACATAGCTGGTATTTTACTGTTTGTGGGCGCCATAAGCTATGCGGCGTTTCCTGTGAATGTTCCGGACGAACCCAGAAGGATAATGTTTGAATCCATCGCAGGAAAAGTATTTTTTGATCATAAAACCCACAGTACAGAAACTGGCTATGGTCTGGATTGCATAGAATGCCACCATGAGCTTGAGGAAGGCGAAACCGATCCTCAGCCTGAGTTGTGTGGAGATTGTCATGAGCCAGACAGCGAAGATGAAGAGGTGCCCAAGAAGCTGGATGCCTTTCATTTACAATGTGCAGGCTGCCATGAGGAGTTTAATGCGGGTCCCCTGACTGAAGAATGCAACTCCTGCCATGTCCTCTTGTAAGTATTTCTATATATTGAAATACCTAAAACAGAATTCAGAAAAGGTATAAAAATGATCGAAAAACTGTTAAGCAATTTGGCAACCCCTCGGTTCGGCAAGGAATATATAGGTGGAACCCTTCCGGGATTCCAATCCATCCCAATGCCGGAGAAGGTAATCCTTTTGCTGAATGGTTCCGCGAACGAGAAAGAAGAATGGCTGATCAAGAAAGGCGATCCGGTTAACACCGGTCAAAAGCTTTCTCTCAGTGAAGAAAACGGTGCATATGTGACATCTTCGGTTACCGGCACCATTGCAGCCATCTATCCCTTCACCGGTGATTTTGGACGCACCTATACGGCCATCGCCATCGATACGGCGGACACAGAGACGAAAGACGAACAATTCAGCTCCCTTGTTGAAGAACTTACACTCGAAACCGCCA
>CAYSUA010000255.1:0-7819 GCA_964433795.1 uncultured Desulfobacteraceae bacterium
CCAAAAGAACCGGAGCCATTTGTGCTGCCGCTACCTTTATCATTCTGCTCATATGACCTCTCTTTCCTCCTTAGCATGCACGCTAAAATATTGCGGTTTATGAAACTATTCAAAAGGATTATATCCCGGTTTTCTGTATAGATTGCCTTCATTATTGAGAATCAATATTTTATCTCTTCGGTAATAGAGATATCAAAATGGTTGTTTTCAACCATAAGCGAACGGCTATCAGCTAATGGCTAAAGGTACCCTAATTGGGCTTCGCTCAATTAGAGTCTTACATATCAGATCTTTAAGAAATTGTGGAGAATTTATCTGGACGAGCTGAAAGGCATAACGATGGAATAACTTCGATCAATTCTAACACATAGGGGTTGGGCTAAACGGAAGTCACCGCGCCCCTTTCTGGATTGGCACTATTCAAATTCGACGACCTGTGTTTCAGTATTCAATACAAACTTGCCATTTCCTTTCAATTGTTGGGTCACCTTAAATACATATCCATGAACGATTATAATCGTCCCTTCATGAACAGTATTTTTTATATCCACCTCGATGGTATCTTTATATTCATCTAACTCCTTTTTAAGAATTTGTTTGTATCGTGCATCCCTGCTTTCCAGCTTGACTGTGCGGCGTTTAAGTTTTTTAAGTTTTTCCAACATAATACGTTCTTCTTGGCCAAGAGTAACCGTTTTACTCTTTTTAACAAGGCTACCCATGGTATAGTTGACCCTTCTACTGTTTTTACGCAGAGATGCCAGATACTTCTTATCTCGTGTCATCATGTTAAACGTCTTTGGGACCCTTCCTACTTTTATTATGGTTTCCGTGCCGGTTTCGGTACCAATTTCATTCGCTGTGACACCCTTTAAGGCATATACCGTACCTCCCATTATGCGCCCTTTCCCGGAAGTCACATCAACGCATCCTTTTGAAGTTATCATGCTGCGTACTATTGAATTTTTTACAAATATGTTTTCACCTGCATTTACTCTGGTGCTTTCAATGAAATCCGAAATAACATCCCCTTTAGCAATAACAAAGCATTTACCTCTGCCTAGAATCCCACGGTTCACTTTCAAATTTGCTCCACACCTTATAACAGCATTCTCCACTCCCTCGCCGATAAAGATATCGCCCCTGGCCTTCACTGAAAAGCCTTCCTTCACCCAACCGTTTATGATCAGGGATCCATCCATATTGAGGTTGCCTGTTGAAAAATCGACATCTCCGGCGATTTTATATGCATCTAAGATTCCTATCCTGTCCTCACCTATGAGAGTAATCATACCATCCGTTTCAGCTTTATACGTCCGCCCATCTTCTGATACACAGACACCTTCTATGGGAATAAGGTTCCAGTCCCTGCCCGGCTCTGCATTCAGCATTTTCCCGAATACGTCAAATCCATCCTCACCGGATGTGAGCAAGACCTTTTGTGCAATCACATCTCCTGTTTTTGCGTTCTGAATCGTTCTCCTCTCTTTGAAATCCATACGGCCGGTGTCATCTATATACTGCCCGGCCTGTTTTTCTTTTTGAAATAAAAATTCAAACCAGGCATCATTTCCATTTTGTGGGGCTTTTCCTTTTGCGATGAGTATCTCGTGAACGGTATTCGATTTACTGTAGGCCTTTTCTTGAACCTCTTGAACGGCATCTTCGTCAATCCCCTGCTTTATTCCGAGCCATTCCAGCCTTTCCTTGATCGTTTCATTGTTTAGTAAGCGATCACTTTTTGAAGGAGAGTGAACTACCACATGCACATGCAGTCGATCCTCTGAAATCCGGATAGGGCTTTCCATAAATAGTGTGTCATTGCTAAGATTGGCATAACCCATAGCCTCTTCATCCACGATATATTGTAGGCCGTTTTCAGATAATTTTACGCCCTCCCCGACAATGAGCTGCCGATCTTTGGGTTTATTTGCGTTGATGGCTTTTCCATAGACAGTGCATCCATCCTCTGACGGCACAGGCGGTATCTTTTCTGCAATTAATTCCCCTTCTGAAAATATTTCTTTTTGAATGTCGCCCTCCTCGATGCCGTCTTCCTTGCGCATGGAATC
Source organism: uncultured Desulfobacteraceae bacterium (assembly GCA_964433795.1). Taxonomy (GTDB): domain Bacteria; phylum Desulfobacterota; class Desulfobacteria; order Desulfobacterales; family SURF-15; genus DUZK01. Next base: position 2,073 of record CAYSUA010000255.1, read on the forward strand.
TACCTCTTCCGGATCATAATTACTGAGCCTGAAATAATAATTAAGGCTTGCATCTTTCCCGTCCTTAGGAGGAGTGCCTTCCACCACACGTGTGGTCTGTACCGGCTGATCCGACTGCAGTGCGGCCTCGATATTGTCGTTCAATATGCCGTGCACGATACCGGCATGATCAAGGAGGCTGAAGATATCTTCCAATTCAAGAGGGCTGTTGTCCGACAGCCTGGGGCAGATCGTCAGATCCGCACTCATCTTGTCGTCGCTGACGGTCAGGGGTTCTTTAACAGAAATCGTCTTATCCGCCGGCTCCACAATGCCGTACATATCCGCTGTAAAGCAGGTCTTATCCTCTGAGAGGGTTACATTCTTTCCGGCTTTGACATCGCACGGCTTTCCGTTCTGCGCCTTGATCTCCTTTCCGAGCACGTCGGTCCCGTTGATCGGTTTTGTGGGAGGGGTTACCTCGGCAATGACCTGGCCGGGTTTTACAAAAAGGCCTGCCTGCCGGTTCTTGTTTTCGGCATTGTCTCCGGTCTTAAATACGATTTTTGCATCCTTCCCGTCCGATGGGGGAGTGCCTTCTGCCGCACGTGTGGTCTGCACCGGCTGATCCGAATCAAGCGCGGCCTCGATATTGTCATTCAGAATGCCGTGCACGATACCGGCATGATCAAGGAGGCTGAAGATATCTTCCAATTCAAGAGGGCTGTTGTCCGACAGCCTGGGGCAGATCGTCAGATCCGCACTCATCTTGTCGTCGCTGACGGTCAGGGGTTCTTTAACAGAAATCGTCTTATCCGCCGGCTCCACAATGCCGTACATATCCGCTGTAAAGCAGGTCTTATCCTCTGAGAGGGTTACATTCTTTCCGGCTTTGACATCGCACGGCTTTCCGTTCTGCGCCTTGATCTCCTTTCCGAGCACGTCGGTCCCGTTGATCGGTTTTGTGGGAGGGGTTACCTCGGCAATGACCTGGCCGGGTTTTACAAAAAGGCCTGCCTGCCGGTTCTTGTTTTCGGCATTGTCTCCGGTCTTAAATACGATTTTTGCATCCTCCCCGTCTTCTGCGGGTGTGCCTTCTGCAATGAGGATGTTTTTTTTGACCTCAGGTGCTTCAGACAACTCTGCAACCAACTGTTCAATAATCGTTTTTTTTATTCCGGAGATAACTTCGTATTCCGCAAGAGCCTTTCCGATATCCTCAGTGCTCAGTACAGGACTATTTCCCCTTGGCGGGGATATGGATTTAATCGTTGCGCTCATTTTGTCAGGAGAGACAAATATTTCCACTTGGGTCGGAAGATCTTTTTCCGTAACCGCGAATTGTTTTTCACCAGCAGGTTCCACAGATACTTCGTCCGGCACCAAACCGAGTTTGGCAGCGCCGCGTACTCGTGCATCTTCAGCATTATCGCCGGCGATTTTAATCGTTCGTCTTTTCATGAGCGTTTGGTCTTTGGTAATGTGCCGGTTCAGTTTAGCGGATGTCTTTTGTGAGATGATGAAACAGGTCCGTGCTGCTCAATATCCCGACCAGTTCCTTATCATCCACCACCGGCATACGCCTGACTCCCATCATCCTCATCATTTGATAACACTGGAATATCGAAAGATCAGGGTTTACGGTAATTACCGGTTTACTCATTATATCTTCCACCAGCATGGCTTCAACACCGGTTTCAATTTCCGGTATAAGTGCCTCAACAATGTCTTTCCTAGTGATCATACCGAAAGCATCTTTGTCGTCATTACGCTCAACAACAAGGCTAGACACATCTAAATCAATCATTGTCGCTATGGCCTTATTTATCGAATCCATTTCTTTTATTGTCTTTACATCTTTTTTCATCAAATCTCTTGCGCACAGACTCATTAATTCCATAAAAGTACTCCTTGTTTTTGATATATGATTAATGCCTATGTGTTTTAGTCACTGAACATCATCAAGATAAGTACCGGTTCATTATAAAGTGTTCTTCTATTAATTGCCTTTAACGTTCAAAACCTATGTTATACTAATTCATCCTCGAATATATGCATATATTGTGCCTATTAAGCTTTTATCATCTTTATGCATTGAAAAGAAAAGCCGGGTATCCGGCAAAAAGAAACCGGCTGGGGATTATTTTTTGACATCGGGGTGCAAATGTCTACCTTTTTTGAAAAGGCTGGATATACAGATTAGCTTCATTAAAAACCTGATAGGAGGTTGCCATGAAATTGCAACGAAACCTTTTTTTAATAACAATACTCTTTTTATTTATTTTTATAGTATTCGCATCTCCGGCTGCAGCCGACCAGAATTACAGAATCGATCCGGTCCACTCTTTCATTGTGTTCAAAATAAAACACCTGGGCATAACCTATGTATATGGCAGATTTAACGGTCCGCGCGGGACAGTCATGTGGAACAAGAATAATCCCTCTAAAAGCTCTGTTGAAATGTATGTCAAAACAAAGGGGGTGGATACGAACAATGATCAAAGGGACAACCATCTGAGGAGCCCGGATTTTTTTGATGCAAAAGAGCATCCGGCTATCAAATTCAAAAGTAAAACATTTAAAAAGGTTGGTTCAAATACGTATGAGGTCTCGGGAGATTTGACGTTGCATGGTGTAACAAAACCGTTGACCACCACAGTGAAGGAAACCGGCCATGGGAGGGATCCGTGGGTGGGGATCCGGAAGGGTTTCGAGACATCATTTACCATTAAACGGACCGATTTCGGAATGGTCAATTTGCTGGATGCTGCCGGGGATGAAGTCGAGATCACGGTTACTGTAGAAGGGATACTGCTATAGCGCTTAATGATATCCGCAACAGCCATCCCCGCAATTGGATACTGCTGTCATGTTATCTTGACACTACTCCGCCTTTTTCCTATGCTGCTATCCTGTATGTTTCGTTCGTCTAAGTCCATATCTGGACCGTGCCTATTTTAATGTGCGAAACTTGAGTGATTTCATTTCATTGGAGGATTTGATCATGAGCCTTTTTGTTGTTGATCCTGAAAAATGCAATAGAGACGGTATCTGTGTTGACACCTGCCCGGCCGGTATTATTGAGTTGAAGGATACTGAAGGGGTTCCGGCTCCAGTAGTAAATGCAGAGGAATACTGCCTCCATTGCGGACATTGCGTGTCGGTTTGCCCGACCGGCGCCATGGCACACGCAGCAATGAAACCTGAAGACTGTATGCCTGTTAATAAAGCATGGGTTTTAGATGGAGAGCAGGTAGAGCATTTTTTAAGATACCGCCGCTCTATCCGTACGTATAAGGACAAACCGGTGGATCGAGATACCCTGACAAAGCTGATCGATATCTCCAGGTATGCGCCTTCAGGGCACAACACGCAACCGGTAAAATGGCGGGTCATTTATGACAGCCGGGAAGTTCAGCGCTTGGTCGGCGTCGTCGTGGATTGGATGCGTTCAGTCATAAAAGACCAACCTGAAATCGCCGCGGCCTGGCATCTTGACCGGGTGGTTGCCACTTGCGATGCCGGTGTGGATAGAATCTGCAGACATGCACCCCATATGATCGTCGCCCATGCTCCTAAAGATCTCCGCCCGGCACAGGCTGCATGCACCATTGCTTTAACCTATTTAGAACTCACAGCTCCGGCTTTCGGGTTGGGTGCCTGCTGGGCAGGATATTTTAATACTGCATCAAACCTCTATCCCCCCATGCTGGAAGCGCTCGATTTGCCCAAAGGAGCGGTCAGCTTTGGAGCCATGATGGTGGGATATCCGAAATATAAATACCACCGTATGCCGGTGCGGAATGAACCGGGAGTTACCTGGCGTTGATAAGATGATAAGATGAAGCCTTCTCAAAATCCTAATTTTGAGATGGCTTCATGATAATCACCGAGAAAGGAGATGACGATGGAAAAAATTGTAGTGGGCTATGATGGGAGTAATACGGGAAAAGCCGCGCTGGCAGTGGCCAAAGAGCAATCCAAGGCTTTTGATGCCAAAGTATTCGTGATCGAATCTCAAGTGGGCGGATCCGATACAGATGCTAAGGATATTAAGAAGGGCGAAGAAAATCTTGAATTTGCAGAGTCTTATTTAAAAGAACAAAATATACCCTGTGAAACCCATCTTCTCGTACGTGGCGTAGAACCCGGGGAAGATATCGTTCAGTTTGCCAAAGACAACGATGCAGACCTCATCATCGTCGGTGTCCGGAGACGATCCAAAGTCGGAAAACTCATGTTCGGATCCACAGCGCAATTTGTCATACTGGAGGGGCCCTGTCCGGTTTTGACGGTAAAATAGCCGGGATTACGTTCAGGGTTCTGAGTTCAGCGTTTTTAGAGGTCTGTTTGTGGCTGAAGGCTGATCGCAGATAGCTGCATTAGTTCGTCAAACTCTGAATCGGAGCGGGAATCAATCCTCCAAGGCGAATGAATTCATTGGACCCGGTTGAGTTGCTTACCGGAATGATGGTTGCCTCACCCAGCAATCCTCCGAAATAGGCGTGATCTCCGGCTTTTTTGCCGGGTACGGGAATTAACCGGGTTGCGGTGGTTTTTCTGTTGATGACACCGATGGCCATCTCATCGGCAATAATTGCAGCGATGGTTTCAGCAGAAGTGTCCCCGGGGATGGCCACCATATCGAGCCCCACTGAACAGACACTGGTCATTGCTTCAAGCTTCTCCAAAGTCAGATGACCTGAGGCAGCGGCTTCTGAAATATTCAAATCTTCACTGACGGGAATGAATGCCCCGCTAAGTCCGCCAACGTGAGAACTGGCAAATGCACCGCCTTTTTTCACCGCATCGTTCAACAAAGCCAGAGCGGCCGTGGTTCCGGGCACACCGATGCTTTTCAAACCCAAGCTCTGAAATATTTCACCCACACTGTCTCCCACATTTGGAGTCGGGGCTAGAGAAAGATCCACTACACCGAACCGAATCTTTAAATTCTCCGCAACTTCGCGGCCGATTAGTTCTCCAACGCGGGTTACTTTATAGGCGGTTTTTTTAATCAGTTCTGAAATTTGACCCAGATCGGGCTTCGGGTTTGTCGCCATTGCCCGATCCACCGCCTTTTTCACTACCCCCGGGCCGCTTACCCCCATATTGATGACGGCATCGGCTTCGCCGATTCCTAGATACGCACCGGCCATAAATGGTATGTCTTGCGGTATGTTGGAAAATACGCACAGCTTAGCGCAGGCGAGCCCGTCTTTGTCGGCAGTCATTTCTGCTGCAGACTTAATGGTCTGCCCCATCAATAGAACCGCATCCATATTAATACCCGCACGGGTGGAAGCGACGTTCACAGAAGAGCAGACCCGATCCGTCTCAGACAAGGCTCCCGGAATCGCCTCAATGAGTGCCTGATCACCGGTTGCGGTTCCTTTTTCAACGAGTGCTGTAAATCCACCGATAAAGTCCACATCTACGGCTTCGGCAGCATCGTTGAGGGTTATTGCCACTTTCACCAGCTTTTCAGAAGAGAAAGGTGCCCCAACCACTGCAATGGGACTTACTGCAATTCTTTTATTCACCACTGGTATGCCATATTTCTCCCCAACCCGGTCGCAGGTGGAAACCAGGGGTTCGGCCAGTTTTGTAATCTTTACAAAAATATTCTTTCGAAATTCTTCTATATTGCTGCTTACACAATCGAGCAAATTGATACCCAGTGTTACGGTCCGGACATCAAGGTTTTCATTACGGACCATTTCGAGTGTAGAAATGATTTCTCTGTCAGTGAGCATATAAAACTCCTA
>CAYSUA010000255.1:7829-8521 GCA_964433795.1 uncultured Desulfobacteraceae bacterium
CTTCAAAAATATTTCGATGTTGAATGCTGATATCGAGCCCCAAGCGGTCTGCCGTATCCTTGAGATCTCCACATAGAGCTTGCTGATCAACGTCCGCAGGGACATCGACTTCGTATATCATGATGTTATCTTTCGGATCTGCCCCTCCCTTGAAAACCGCCTGGAGATTGCTGATGTTCACACCGTAGCTTGCAATCATTGCTGTTATCTCGGCCACAAGACCTTTCCGGTCAGGTCCTCCGGTTGTTATGACAAACGGTTCCGTGGGGAGTATGGAATCTTTATCTTTCAGCTCAAGATCCTTTACATGAACGTGAAGTTCTAAAGGCGCCAGGGTTTCATTGAGATGTGATTTGATTTTGTCGGTTGATAGTTCTTTTGGTTTGGAAATGATGAATATGCCGGCAAATTCGGATTGCAGACTTGTTTGGCTGACATTTTCAACATTGCAGCTCTGTGAAAACAGGCTTTTAGATATGGCTGCAAGGATACCGGGTTTGTCCGGGCCTAAAACCGAAATAATGACTTTTTCCATGGGGATTCTCCGAAAATAGATTCGAGCGTTTTTTACATTGAATACAGTTTATGTTAAAGATTTTCTGATTCTTTACGAATGTAATCATAGGAAATTTTATTTTCTGGATATCCAGAAAGCCCAAGTGAATACAATCGGCTTTGAAGATAACCCGCTT
>CAYSUA010000256.1:0-8485 GCA_964433795.1 uncultured Desulfobacteraceae bacterium
AGGTACCCGAGGAGGTGCCACCGGAGGTAGCGGTGCTCTCCGAGCCAATGGCCGTAAGCAGCAGGGCACTTGAAAGGGCATACGCCCCAGGCATCCCCACGGTAGGTGAAGGGTTCGGTATAGGACAAAGCGTTGTGGTACAGGGAGCAGGAGCAATTGGGCTGCTGGCAGTAGCAACCGCAAAGATAGCCGGGGCTGGCAACGTCATCAGCATCGACATGGTCGACGAGCGGCTCAAGATGGCCGAGAAGATGGGGGCTGACCACGTCATCGACATGAGGCAGTACAGGACAGCCGAGGAAAGAGTGACCGAGGTCAAGAAGCTCACAAACGGGCTCGGAGGGGATGTTGTCATCGAAGCGGTCGGTGTTCCCGCCGCTTTCGCCGAAGGAATAGAACTGACTCGCAGGGGAGGCAAGTTTGTCGAGGTCGGGCACTACACCAACCCCGGGACAGTAGCCGTCAACCCACATACAATCTGCAACAAGGACATGGATATCCTGGGCTCGTGGACATACCCGCCGACGCAGTTCGGGACGGTGCTTGAGTTGATGCGGTTAGCCAAGGACAGGATTCCACTCGACAAAGTGGTCACGCACAAGTTCAAGGTGGAGGACGCCCAGAAGAGCATCGACACACTGAAGGCAAGAGAAGGCATTAAGCATGCCTTGATGGGGTGATATCATGATTGTTGACGACCCATACAAGGCGCTAGGCGTAAGGAAAGCCATCAACGCAGCAGGTGTTCTGACCAGAATCGGAGGCTCTCGCTCACCTCCCGAGGTATTCAAGGCCATGGAGGAAGCCAGCAAGAGTTTCGTGACCATCGCTGAGCTTCAGACAGCTGCCGGGAAAGTGATCGCAAAGGCTACGGGAGCCGAGGCAGGCTTCCCAACCGCGGGTGGCAGTACAGCCATTCTCCTCGCAGCCGCGGCATGTATAATGAAGGGAACAGAACTTGAGGACTATGAGCCAATAGGTCCAGCGGTCTGGAGGAAGATCGCACAGCGGTTACCAATGAGGTCAGAGGGGCTCAATACAGAGTTCGTTGTCCAGAAATGGAACAGGGACGAGTACGACCACGCCGTCGAGATCGCGGGTGGAAGGTTCATAGAGGTTGGAGGTGACAAAGGAGCAACCGAGGCGGAGATAGAGGCCGCCTTCAACGAGAACACCGCCGCGTACTACTACACCTACAAGTCAAAGCCCAAGGGTCTCCCCCTTGAGAGGCTCATCGAGATAGCCCACAGGCACGGTGTCCCAATCGTTATTGACGCCGCAGGGTTACCCCCTCCACGCTCAGGCTTGACAAAGTTCAGTGGGCTAAGCGTGGACTTGACATGCTTCTGCGGAGGAAAGACCATAGCGGGACCCAACAACAGCGGTATGCTGACAGGCAGGGCAGACCTCATCAAGCTGGCTCACCTCCAGTCATATCCCTTTGAGGGAGTGGGTAGACCAAGTAAGATGAGCAGGGAGTCCATCGTCGGGCTAATAACCGCGCTCACAATCTACCTTGAATCCGATGACAGCGGGGTGATGGATGAACGGATGAAATCCGCTACCAAGCTATCAGCGGAGCTTGGCGCGATTCCAGGGGTTACCTGCCACATCGACTACTCGGGAGATGCGCGGAACCCCCTCGCCTGCGTCAAGGCTGACAAGGCCGTCTGCGGCAAGTCCACGAGGGAGCTGTTTGATGCCCTCAAGGACGGCGAGCCCAGCATCATCACGGTCTATGAGCCCTACTTCCTGCTGGAAAACTACCACGGGCTTTTCTCGGTCAACTCCCAGTTCCTCTCAGAGGAGGAAGCTGAGATAGTAATCCGTAGAATAAAAGAAGAAACAGCTTCCTAGAAAAAAAGGAGGGTTAAACCCTCTCCAACTTGAAGATGACGGGCCTCATGCCGTCGGCACAGCAGGTTATCGCCGTCCCCTTCTCGTCGAAGAAAGGTAGGTCCCCACCGTACAGGATGGTTCTCGCGTTGGCGTAGATAGTGTTCCAGGCAGAGCCGCAGAAGCCCTCGGGCATAGACAGGCCATCAAGCAGGTACTCCTGGCCGTCCTCGTAGATGCCGCATGGCACCATCCAGTCCTTCATGGCTACCGGAAGCTCGTCGAAAATCTCTTTCGGATCCTGGCGTTTCAGGACCGTGATCTTTAGTTTAGACATGGCAGTAAATGAATTTCAGCGGACGCTTAAAGCTCCTACTATGGTTAATCTTTTCCCGTTCGAAGCGCATCTTATGTCATGATTCTTGACGAGGTAGTTGGCAAGGTCCCCGATTACAAGGAGTTTCTAACGGTCAAGGAACTCCACGACTCATCAACCAGGTTGGCGGAGGAGTTCAACTCAGTGGAAATGACCAAAGTAGGCGAGTCGGGTGAGGGACGACCCATATCGTACCTGAAAATAGGCGATGGGCCGAGGAACGCCCTCCTCTTCGCGTTCCCACACCCAAATGAGCCCATCGGAAGCATGACGGTTGAGTACCTCTCAAAGTACCTGGCCGAAAACCCCGATTACGTTGATACTCTCGGCTACACTTGGTACCTGATAAACGCCATCGACCCCGACGGGGCTGCGCTGAACGAGGGGTGGTTCAAGGGCGGGTTCACGCCCCTCAAGTACGCCCAGAACTACTACCGGCCCCCGGGCCACGAGCAGATAGAGTGGACCTTCCCTGTCCAGTACAAGAACCTGAGCTTCAACAGCCCGCCCCCCGAGACGAGGGCACTGATTAAGGTCATCGACCAGGTGAAGCCCAACTTCATGTTCAGCCTCCACAACGCCGGGTTCTGCGGGGTCTATTACTACATCAGCCACCCGAACAACACGCTTTACCCGAGATACGAGAAGCTGGTGGACTCTCAGGAGCTGCCCCTCCACAGGGGAGAGCCCGAGGCTCCCTTCATTAAAAAGCTGGCCCCTGCCGTCTTCAACATGTTCGGGGTTTCCTCCAGCTACGATTTCTACCTAGAGAACGGGGTAGAGGACCCATCCCAAATCATAAAAAATGGAACCAGCAGCTATGACTACCTCCTTGGGGCAACAGGGGGCAAGGGGTTCACCCTCGTCTGCGAGATGCCCTACTTCTACGACAAGGCTCTTGGCGACGATACTGAAACAGAGCACCAGAGGAGGGACCTGGTAGAAGAGACGCTAAAACACTCGTTGGATGACTATCTATATCTTAAACCTGTTTTCGACATCATAAGTGATTACTGCCCCAAGACACACAGGCTCTACACCACGGTGGCGGATAACATGGACAACTTCATGAAGCGCCACGAGCCCAGGGTGCACAACGCAGAGAACAACCCCATGTACGACGGCAAGGCTACCGTCGCCCAGGCATTCGACTCCTTGACCGCCACGAGATACTACCAGGCCTTCAGGCCGGCCATGGCGGCAAGGCTCTGCAAGCTTGCGTCCGAGACGAGTCCAAGCAAATCCGGGAAGCTCCTTGACATCAAGGAGGAGCTTGACGGATACGTCGAGGAGAAGGTCAAAGAGGTTATCTCGGGCACTGATTTCGAGGTGATTCCCATCCAGAAACTGGTCAAGGTACAGGTGGGAAGTGCCCTGATAACCATGCAGTCCCTGAAATAATTTTTTTCCGTTATAGTAGGTTACCTCCTATTCGTTTTTTCGAAAAGACAGGCTACCACACTTAATCCCAGAGGTTGAGGTATACAGAGTCTATCTCGTAGCTGTTCTGGGTAACATCGCCGACCCCGGTCGTGTCCACAAACCGGATGATGAAACTGCTACTCCCCAGAATTCCCGACACGTCCCTGTTGTTCCAACCGGGGGATAAGCTGGGTATCTCGTTTACCCAGGCCCCGCCGTCCCAGTAATCTACCTGGATTGTCTCCGCTCCCAGTGTTCCTCCATATATGGATAACCACTCATTCGCACTCGAAGGGAGGCCACTCCATGAGACCTCTAAGTCAAGATCATAGTAGTTGGATGCAGTTATGGTCTTAGAGATGCTGACATCGTCTATCCATGCATGCTCTGGGCTTCCCAATCCGTTGGCGCTCCACCTCATCTGGAATGTCGCGTCAAAATACTGGGCGTCGGTAAGCTTGAGCTGGTATTGGTACCACGTATCTTCCGGCTCCTGCAGAGACAGGTCACTAATCAGGTCCCAAGTTGAGCCGTCCCATACGTAGAACTCAAGGTCACCTGAGTCAAGGTCATCGTCTCTGTACCAAAAATCGATATAGATAGCCGAGGCGTCCGAACAGTCGACGGCTTCGGAGTCAAGGGTTCCTGATTGTCCACCTCCGCCTCCACCACCGTCAAAGTCTGCCGATAATGTTCCCGTATATGCTTGCTGGTTTTCTCCATTCCAGTTCCCAGTCGCTGCCCATCCAGCTGGAGGCCATGCTCCCTCAAAGCTTTCCACGTTGATTAAGGTTGAATTGACATCGGCACCTACCACAAGTTCCTCTGTCAGGATATCCATGATCCCGTCCGGGCCTGCCTGCATCGCGCTGAAGAGGCTATGGGTTCCTAACGCTGTCGGTGGCTGGGAGTCCACAGTGTTGTCTACGTAGAAGAACTGGGTCTCCCCTCCACTGCCGCTTCCTCCTCCCGATGTGACTGGTTCAGGGTACTCCCCGTAGTAGATGTTCCCCAGTTTGGTCAAGACCTGGATCGTGTACTCGTTCAACGGGTTCATCACGATGGTGGCATTCCCTATATCCGTCTGGTTCTCCGTAGGGTTGAGGCTGGCGACTATCCTGTAGTAATCCTGGGTGTTAGACGTATCATCGAATACGCCTATCCATTCCAGCTCAGCGAGGATGTCCCCCGTGTTCTTAATAGTCAGGTTGAGGCTGTTGCCCCCTGTCAGGCGTACACGCTGTATATCCAAGTCCTCGTCCGCGGCGGCCCTGTCGAGGGCGGCCATCTCCAGGAGAATTCCGTCGCTTGACTTCTCTATCCTGTTGACGACCTCGTAGTAGGAGAAGCCGACGGCGAGTATCATCAGTAGGAAACCGATGCCTATGAGACTCCCAACGGCTTTCCGAGAACGCACGTCTAACCCTATGCTCGCTTCGTTATTATATATTAACGAAAAATGGGTGATTATGGCAGCGACCAGACATACCTGGGCACCTTGTTGCCGCCCTCAAAGCGTCTCTCAAGGGTCTTGACTACGGAGTTCTCCTCCGTGAGCTGCTCTAGGAGGTCGATTACCTCGTTCTGGTCGCCCCATCCAAGCTTGATGTACTCCTTCCACTCGTCGTTGTCCATATCGTAGACCTTTCCCGCGTCCATCTCAGTCATGGCGATGATGATCTCGACGCTGTGCATCGGGCCCTTCTCTAAAATAAGATCGTAGAGAACCTTCTTGAAAACACTCTTTTTTGGTTTCTTAGTGCTGGCATTCCTGTTCTTGTCCAGCTTGCTTATCTCGATGCTGTCTCGTGTCATCTTAATGAAGCTATTCCTTGGGGCGTAGAAGACATCCATCTCCTCCTTCACGTCCTCAAAACCGATTGGACTGCTGCTGAACATGGCCTCGTCGTCACCTTTTGCGAAGGAGCACGCCTGAATCCAGTTTGTTATGTAGATGGTATCCGGCTCATCAACGCTCATCGCTCCGAGGAGTACCATCCCCGTGAGACTGTTAGCCGTCTCCCTCACCGCGTCTGCAAGTGTTTGCCCCTCCTTGACCTTCTGGTCAACCATGTGGACCGCCACCTCGCTGTCCGTGATGTAATTGATGTCCTCGTTGTAGCTGGTGAACTCGTAGCTCTTCGCGAGCTCCTTCCAGTGGCCCTCGTAGTTGCTGATAATACCGTTGTGCATTAGACCGATTTTTCCACCCACGTTTGGGAACGGGTGCGCGTTTTTTGCCCTGTTATATCTCGGATCTTTTACCCCCCCGAGACCGAAGCGGCTGTGAGCCATACCGTATGTGCCCGTCAACTCCAGGATATCACTGTTCGCGATTACATGGTCAACGTTTCCAGGTTCCTTGATTATCCTCAGTTCACCTTTGTCAATGGTTCCCATTCCCGTGGCATGTGAACCAAAGTACGCCTCCTGGTACCTCAGGCAATCAAGCATCGTTTTTGATATATCTCTGTCTCCAATGTAAGCAGCCAATTGACACATGTTTAATCAAATGCTCACCGGGTCGGTGATTAAAATATTATTTGATGAAAAAAAGGTTATTTTTCTTTGAGGGTGATCCAGCCTTTCTCGATGGCCGTGATCCCCGTCCTCGCGGACTCCACTATGCCGATATGTCTGACCTCTGCCTGGAAATCGGATACCTCGGTCGCTGAACCAGTGACCTGAACGATAACCGTGTCAGGCTTAATGTCGAGAATAAGCCCTTTGTACTTGTTGATCACGGATAGTGCTTCTTCCTGAGCCATAGGATCGGCCGTATGGAGCTTGATAAGCGCCATGTCTCTCATTACTGTCCTCAAGGGGTCCAGCCTCTTGACGCTGATAATGTCAACCATCTTGTCCAGCTGCTCCACAAGCTTGTCAGTCTCACGTGGGTCGCCCTTTGAGGTGATGGTGATCCTGGAGGTGTCGCCCTCCTCCCCCGCGATGGCCGTGATGCTGTGGATGTTGAAATTCTTCCTGCGTATGGTGTTGCTGATGTTGAACAGGACGCCGGGTTTGTTCTCCACGAGGAAGCTGATGACGTTTAGGCTCATGTCTAGTCCTCCGTCAATATGTCCTTTAAACCCATCCCCGGCGGGATGTGGGGGTACACGTTCTCGTTTGGGTCTATCGGGACCTCGATCACGGTTGTGTAATCGGCGTCCACCGCCCTCCTGAGCTCCTTATTCAGGTGATCCATTGACTCGATCTTGACGGCGTGAGCCCCGTAGGCCTTGGATAGCTCCGTGTAGTCTACCGAGTAGTTCCTGTCGACAGTTGCTAGCCTTCCATCCATGAACAGCCTCTGCCACTGGGCTACCATGCCGAGCAGCTTGTTGTTCATAATCACGACCACGATTGGCAGATCTTCATCAACCGCGACTGTCAGGTTGTTCTCCGTCATGTGGAACCCTCCGTCACCACAGATTGTCAGCACCTTCTTGTCAGGTGCAGCTGCCTTTGCCCCGATTGCCGAGGGTACGCCGAAGCCCATGGTTCCAAGGCCTCCGCTAGAGAAGAAAGTGCCTGGCTCCTGCACATCATAGTGCAAGGCCGCGAACATCTGGTGCTGCCCCACATCAGTTGTGACGTACGAGTCGCTGGGTATAGCCTCACGGATCGCCCTCATGACTGCTGGGGAGTTAATGCCTGCCCCGTAATCGTATGGCTCGCAGTATTTCCTGAACTCTGCGATCCTCTTGTGCCAGCCGTTTGTCCTCAGCTGCTCTACCTTTAACCTCTTGATTATGCCTGAGAGAGCATGCTTTGCGTTTCCGACTACCTGAGTCATTGCACTGACATTCTTGTCTATCTCGCTGCGATCGATCTCGATGTGGATAATCCTTGCGTCTGGTGCGAAACCCGATAGCGTTGCCGTTGTCCTATCGCTGAACCTTGCCCCTACCACCAGTAGCACGTCTGCCTCTGGAACCATATAGTTAGCCTCATGCCTTCCGTGCATCCCACACAGCCCTAGGCTCATTGGGTGGTTGCTTGGGATTCCTCCTTTTCCCATCAGGGTTGTCGCTGTTGGCGCCATAATCAATTCCGCTAACTCGGTGAGCTCTTTCCCGGCCCCGGAGGCAATTACTCCTCCCCCCGCTATGATAACAGGACGTTTGGCGTCAACTAGGATCTTGGTAGCCGTGTCTAGCTCGAATGAATTTGGTGTTATTGTTGGCTTGTAGCCTTCGAGATCGATCTCGACCTCATAGTCAAACTCTGCCTCCTCCGTCGTGACGTTTTTAGGTAGGTCGATGACTACAGCTCCCTTCCTTCCGGGGTTGGCGACGTGCATCCCTGCCTTGATCGCCCATGGGATCTTGGACACATCCCTGACCTGGTGGTTCCATTTAGTGATCGAGGCTGTAACCCCGATGATATCCACCTCTTGGAATGCGTCTGTTCCGACCATGTTCATGGGCACTTGGCCCGTTATGGCGACTAGTGGCGAAGAGTCAAGCTGAGCTGTGGCTATGGGCGTTACGATGTTCGTTGCCCCTGGCCCACTTGTTACCTGGACTATTCCGGGTCGTCCGGATACCCTGGCGTAGCCGTCGGCCATGTGTGCAGAGCCCTGCTCGTGTACCCCTGGGATGTAGCGGATGTCGCTGTTTAGTAGGTCGTCGCATATGGGGATCAGTGCTGCCCCTGTTATGCCGAACATGTGTGTTACGCCCTCGTTTTCGAGGGTCTTCAAGTATGCCTTACTGCCTGTTGTCTTAGTCATTTTTTGTTGTCTCCCAGATCCGCCACACCTTGATGGCCGTTTTTACTATGTTTTTCTGGTTCTCGTTGGGGTTACCTGAGAATATGATACCCCATTTCTTATTGCCCCGCTTCCGG
>CAYSUA010000257.1:0-4454 GCA_964433795.1 uncultured Desulfobacteraceae bacterium
TCACAACGAACTCGTTTATGCTCTACCTGGGTGCCGGACTTTTCATCGCCATGGGCCTCAGTTCGGCAGGGTTAGGCGTAATACTCGGGGCTGTGGGTCGTTCGGTGCGTCCGGAGCAGCGATCCTGGGCCCTTGGACTCGTCACCGCTGCAGGCTCGATAGGTCAACTCAGTATGGTTCCTCTGGGGCAGATGTTTCTGATAAATTTCGGCTGGAGCAAAGCCTTCCAGCTTTTGGGCCTGTTCACCCTTCTAATGGTTCCCCTGGCGCTGACGCTCCGTGGGAGAGGCGTCCAGTCCGTTGATACTCAAGAACAGACTCTCGGTGATGCATTGCATAAAGCCAGGCATCATAAAGGATTCTGGTTCCTTACGGCAGGATTTTTTGTATGTGGGTTTCATGTAACGTTTATTGCCGTTCATCTTCCGTCATACCTCACGGATGCCGGTCTGGCCCCGGAGTTGGGTGCAATGTCTTTATCGCTCATCGGTTTGTTCAACTTGTTCGGTTCCCTCACAGCAGGTATTTTAGGCGGCAAGCTGAGCAAAAAGTACCTGCTGAGTTCATTATATCTGCTTCGGGCGGTTGTTTTTTTTATCTTCATCATCGTACCCCTCTCCAAATGGTCTGCCCTCGGATTTTCCGCTGCGATCGGTCTTCTCTGGTTAGGTACGGTTCCGCTTACTTCAGGACTTGTAGCTCAGATCTTCGGCCCCCGATACATGACCATGCTGTTCGGGATCGTATTTTTCAGCCACCAGCTGGGAAGCTTCATCGGCGTCTGGCTGGGCGGGTATCTATTCGATGCAACGGGGACTTACATTGTGGTCTGGTGGCTCTCTGTTGCTCTCGGAATTATGGCGGCGATGCTCCACTTGCCGATTGATGAAAACCCGGCATCTTGAACAAAGTTCAAATGGGACGCTGATTAACGAGTCAGCCCGTCAATTTTGAAGCGGCATCCTGATCCACCAACCATATGAGATCACCAGATTCAGGGCGGACCAGATTTGCAGGATAATCATTTTGAGGATTTTCAAGCAGGGCCTTTAAAAGCGGTGCTTTATTTGAGCCGGAGATTAAGAAAGCCACGCTGCGTCCCTGATTAATCATATTAAACGTCAGACTGATCCGGTAAACGTCCGGATTTCCCCCTTTCACATGGAGTACCCACCGTTCGGACGCATGGGCTTTACGGTCTCCCGGGAACATGGAGGCCGTGTGGCCGTCGGTTCCGATTCCCAGCAAAATGAGATCAAATACCGGATTCCGGTTAAGAAAAAAGGATTTGAGTTCTTCCTCGTAATGGTCTGCACCAATTTCCGGCGCATCGTGCACCGGCATGGGATGCAGGTTTTTAGACGGAATGGGAACGGAATCAAGAAAATCCTTTTGGGCCGTACCGAAATTGCTGGCTGAGTCTTCAAACGGCACAATGCGTTCATCCACCATGAAAACATGGGTATCATTCCAGGGTATCTCTGAAATATAGGGGGCGCAGGCAAGCAGCCGGTTCATGGGACGGGGAGTGGACCCGCCGGATAAGGCCACTGAAAACCGACCATTTTGGTTTACGGCAGACACGGCACATTGAAGGAAAAGCTCTGCCCCCCTCCGGGCAAACGAGTCTGAATCTTCAGTAATAATGACTTTACCTTTTCCGCTGACGGCATAACAATCCAATAGTCTACACCTTTTATCTGCTGATCGATTAATTTTAAAACCAAACTGCTTCAGGTTGAGGTAGCTTTTAACAGTTAAAACCTTATCCGCACTGCCCGCTTTCGTCAACCAGGAAAAGTGTAAAAATCGAGGTTTGATCTTACAATAATTATACAAGTGGTTTAATTTAACCGCCGACAAATTGATCTTCATGGAAAGTACATCAGCATGAAATGTTGACCCGCCGGCAGCCGCTTCCGTTTCAGCATTTCAACGGCGAATGTCAAAACCTTTGAAGTGGTTAGCAATCACGGATTAACGCATAATGGTAGATTGTTTTCTCGGATCGTTCGCCAGATTTGAAATGTGAATCGCAAGTTTTCATCAAAGTGATTTCTATGTGAATGGCGCTTGAAAACTGTATAATGGAAAGTCATACAGCGTGCATGCAATCATGAGTCAGGCCATGTTCATGATTGATGATGTCAGTTGTAACACTTTGGGGAGAATATTCCAGCGAGATTTAATGGATATTATACTCCTTTGATAAATCGGGCCGATACCATATATTGTGGTTGGTCTATTTGAAAGAATGCCCCAGGAATTTGCGCACTCGTTGAAGATATCCATACCGTATCTCACGAATTGACAATGTTATGGGGACAACAGGACAATTAGCAGGTATCTGCAATTGAGGCCAAGCTCGGATCTGTCATATCATAGGTTTTTGAGGGGAATGATATCCTGGGTGTGTTGAGAGATATCTGGAGCGATCAATTTCTGTGGGAGGTTGTTTACAATCATGAATTCTATAAACCCAGGGACGCTCAACACAGAGCGCCGAACTACGAATCCTAATTAAGGGACTTTAGCAAGGTACTGTAATCTTTTCATATTCCCTTTTTTTATTGAATATATTCCACTTTCAACCTATAATTATACATCATTAAAAGTACACAAAATCGCAAGTATTTGCTATTTAACGAATGTGGGAACTCTAAATTATATCGTTTCTATTGCAATTTTACAGTAGACAGGATGATAAATAGAGAAAATGATCGATTCAACCATTGCCGCTCTTGCCACCCCTGGCGGTAGGGGTGGCATCGGAATAATAAAAATATCCGGGAATAATGCAATTGAAATCGCCAAAAAAATTTTCCAAAAGGCGGTAGGGAGAAAGCTTTGCGATGGCAACCGGCTTGAGTCCTATCGGTTATACTACGGGCATATTTTTGATCCAGAGTCCAATGGAATCATTGATGAAGTGCTTCTGTCTGTGATGAAAGCACCCAATAGCTATACCCGGGAAGACGTGGTGGAAATCAATTCACACTCCGGGCATGCGGTTTTATCGAGAATTTTAAAAATCGTTTTGGGTTCCGGGGCAAGGCTTGCCGAGCCTGGCGAATTCACTAGAAGAGCGTTTCTAAACGGCCGAATCGATCTTACCCAAGCCGAGGGGATTATCGATACGATTAACGCACAAACCAACAGATCCTTAGAAATAGCCAGCTCTCAACTTACCGGAGAGCTTCGCAAAGAGGTTGAAGCCATTCGAAATGGATTGATTGAGATTCTTTCTGCTGCAGAGGCGGCGATCGATTTTCCTGAAGATGTGAGCGATGTGTTCAGCTCGTCTTCAGTTTCCAGACAGCTGACTGAAGAAATCAAACCTGTCATTGGTTCAATGATAAATCAATATGAAAAGGGGCATGTGTTCCGGGATGGAATCAAAATGGCTGTGGTGGGAAAACCTAACGTTGGCAAATCCAGCCTGATGAATTCTTTGACTCAAAAAGATCGGGTTATCGTTACATCGGTTCCAGGAACAACCAGAGATTTAATTGAAGACAAGCTCGATATTCACGGAATTCCTATAACGGTGACAGATACGGCGGGCATGCATCAAACCGACGATCCGATCGAAGCCATCGGGATTGAAAAGACAAGGGAATATATCCAAAACACCAATCTCGTTCTCTTTTTGGTCGACGGCAGCCAACCGCCGGACGATTCTGATTTTCAAATTTACAAAACCGTTGAAGACAAGCGGTCGATACTTGTGATCAACAAATCAGATTTAATGAAAAAAGATGAAGTATATCAAGTTCCCTATTCCTGGAATCTGTCGAAAATACGTATTTCAGCATTGTTTGGGACAGGTATTCAAAGGCTTAAGGATTTAATCGCTCGTGAAACCATAGGAAGCGGGCTGGCGGATGCCGGCAGCTGGATTGTCCCGAATTTAAGGCACAAGATTGCTTTGGAGGCGAGCTTAAAAGCCATCGATTCGGCAGCAAGAGGTTTGAGGGAGGCTCTTCCTGCGGAAATTATTACCATCGACTTGAAAGAAGCGACAGATAAATTGGGAGAGATCCTTGGAGCAACCTCCCGGGAGGATATACTTGACGAGATTTTCAATCGATTCTGCATCGGCAAATAATGACTCAAGTTTCGCACCCCCCAACACCTGATATGTTGCTGCATCGAAGATATGGATTTGTATTCGCATGTGGAAAAAAATCTGAAAAAAAGTCTTGACAATTTGTTTATACTTAATTATGGGTACATAAAATATTCATATCGCCAAGAAGGCTACCCTGCGTAAGGGACTGCGAGACCGCAAAATTGAAGCCATAAGATGCGGTCACGCCGCCGAAAGGTATGCAGCTTGGCATCTCTACGTTCGATACAGCCGAGCTGGCCCGGAGAATAGCAGCTTGGCATTTCCCCATTCGATACAGCCGAGCTGGCCCGGAGAATAGCAGCTTGGCATTTCCCCATTCGAT
>CAYSUA010000257.1:4554-8453 GCA_964433795.1 uncultured Desulfobacteraceae bacterium
ACAGCCGAGCTGGCCCGGAGAATAGCAGCTTGGCGCTTCCTCCTTCGATACAGCCAAGCTGGCCTGGAAGATAGCGGTCCGGACTTTTTGGAAAAACGTTCAAGACTATACATCAAAGTCCAAAAGCAGGCATGAGGCAGGGCCGTAATACCTACGAAAGGAGGTGAGCCGGAAAGAAATCGGTGGAACAGAGATAGTTAAAGATTCTTTCGTTCTTAATAACGAGGACACCAGCAAATCCGTCCTGTAAGTTGAAAACCAACCATTAACTAAGCGGAAAGGAGAATTTCGATATGGCTATTTATGAGAAAATGATCAAAGAAGCGGTAGGAGCCACCAAGGCAGTTTATTCCGTTATCAAAGAAAAAAGGGGGGGAAGCTTCAAGCTAACCGACTGTAAGCCATATGTGGATGCCGTTAACACAATGGCGCCCGGTCAAGGACAATCCAAAGAGGTTATCGATCTTCATGTTCAATCTGTAAATGCGCACTATGATATTCTTGTGGGCCTCACAGATACGATTCGTCCCGAGGATGATCCCTTTGTGGAGCATTACCAGACCCCACCGATTCTGGAAATTTTCTACGAAGACGATCCGGCCTTCAAAGACTCCATGTGGAAATTCATCGACGCCATCGCCGAAAACAAGGCCCTTATCGGACGTGAAGCTGTAAGGCGATATGGCGGAATGTACGGACTGACCTGCGTGGTGGACTTTGCCTATTCTTGTGGCTCTGTGCCTAACGTGGTTAACCAAATCCTTTTGGGTCTCGATATCCCGAAGGACCATAAGCGTACCATCATTTCCTCCAAATCATGGGGAATGAATACTTCCTACGGTCTGGGCGGAGCCTTTCGCGCCGCTCTGGAGGCTGGTAAATCCGTGGGTGAGGCCGAAGCGGCCGAAGTCGAGCAGTTCCAATATATCTATCGCGAACCGGTCGAGGCACAAGCCAAGCTTATGGATACTCATAATCTGGGTGGTCATGGACCTCACAGTTCTTTTGACACACGCAAGTACATGGCAGCATATAAAGAGAAAATGAAGCCCTATGTGGCAGCCGCCTTGAAGGCAAAAGTACACCCTGCAAACATAGTGACGGTTCCGGCCTACTGCGTAGGTGATGTGGGCCATCACATCGCCCAGTCTGCCTTCAATATGTTCAAGGATGACATGGCCTTCGGTATCTATGAGTCCGTGATGGGTGTTTTTGAGAATACCCTGAAACGAGGTTTGGATCAGGGTGCCTACAAAAGTGGGTACGATGTGTTGTCGGTAGCAACCGGCGCACCGGCTTGCGCGACGGCTTATATCCTGTGGAAGGACAGCTTTACGGTTCCCATGATCATCGATCTCTTGACCAAGCGCTTCCACAACTATGCGGCCATGAATCCCAAGCGCGGCGAAGCCGACGAGTTGCATAACGCCGACTTCATCGACATCCTCAGTCGCGGTGAGAGTATCCTTGACATCAAGCCCATCGGAAGTGGCGGGAAAATCAAAGGGATCGAAGTGGATCTCAGCCCGGTTGACAACCATGAAGTCGTCAGTAACCCGCAACGCTATACATACCCGGCGTGCGCGATATCTCAACGATTTGCAGCGCTGATGAGCATGGCGGACTTCCCATGCTATCTGACTCCCGAGTGTACCACTGCCACGCTGATGACGAATGTCATCGCCCTTGATCCAACTAATCCGGGCTCTCCGCTGAGGGCTTGTAAGGACTGTGCAGTCACCACCCTAATTAAAAGAAACGTACCTTATGTAACGGGGATCGGTGCCGGGAAAAAGGGTTATTGCCAGTTTGACGTGGCGATCTAATCTTCGGACAGTATGGAGGTCTTCGGAATCTGGAGGGTTTTCCTCCAGATTCCACCATAAACTACCCTCAGAAAAGGAGCTGAAACCAATGAGTAACGAACCGACATCTATGCAGAAATACCTCGCGGAGTTGGTAGGTACGTTTATGTTGGTCTGGATCGGACCGGGTGCCGGTGTTGTAGCCGGCATGCTGGGCGTGAAAGGGCTGGCAGATATTTTGGCCATTGCACTGGCCTTCGGAATCGCCGTGGCCGCTGCAATATACGTGGTGGGAAAAATTTCGGGGTGTCATATCAATCCGGCGGTGACAATCGCTCTGGCCGTTCGAGGAAGCTTCCCGTGGAAAGATGTGTTTCCCTATATCTGCTTCCAGTTGGCCGGCGCAACCATCGCATCATTGCTGTTTGTAGCTTGTTTGGGGACCCAGGCCTCCACAACCTACGGTTTGGGGGCAACTACCCTGAATAGCGGAGCCGGAGTGACCATTCCCATGGGAATGGTCGGTGAAGCCATCGGCACTTTTTTACTGATGATCACCATTATGGGAGTGGCTGTGGACAGCCGTGCCCCGGCGGGATGGGCCGGCTGGATCATCGGCATGGTCGTTGCCGGTGTTATCATTACCCTCGGGCCCATGACCGGGGCATCGATCAATCCGGCCCGCACCTTCGGACCCTACATCGGCAACCTGATTTTCGGAGGCCCGCACCCGTGGGACCAGTACATCCTGGTTTATTGTGTGGCGACGATCGTCGGGGCAATTGCAGCGGTATTCATATACGATGCGATCGCCAAGCCGGATGCTGGTGAATAGGCAGAAACCGGAAACATACAAAATATCCATCACCGTGATACCAAGTATGGGGAGGAATTAATATGCAATGTTATGTTTGTGCACCGAGCAATGTCGAGACCGAAGCCATTGCCATTTGTATTGTGTGTGGCATGGCGCTTTGCAAGGACCATCTGGTCAGGAATGATGTCGACATGTGGGAAGGGGGTTATCCTTTTCCTCCTTCCAAGTTGAAGAAAAAACTCCCAAGAGTTTTGTGCCAGGAATGTTACGACGCCCTTATTGCTCAAAAATAATAGTTAAGTAGCCATAAACGCAAACACATTCGGTTCACTATATGGCTCTTATGCGGTGCTGTGTGCGTATAAGAGCCATACAACACAAACGGCAAAAACGATCTGGTTTGGGTAGAACCAAGCGCGATCGCAGACTGTTGCCAAACGCCCTCTTTGCTGTTGGTGGGATTTTCGCCTTGCGTGAAGGATACTGTACGGCGAATCAATCCCGATGTTGCATAACGGTTTGCGGTTGCCGGATCTAATAAAGCCTGGATCGACTTTTAATCCGGCGAGGGCAAAGCTTCTTACGCCCGCTGCAGCGTTTTGATATCTGCATATAACCTCCAATCGAGAAGGAATGAACGATGGAAAACGGAACAGATACAACCAGCCGGATACCCGTTTCAGCCCGAAAAATACAAAGGCCATGCAAACTGGCCTGGGGCATCACCGGCGCAGGGGACCTTATGCCGGAGGTCTTCGAAGCAATGGGGGATTTAAAAAAAAGCGGCGACGTTAAGATAACGGCCGTTTTGTCACAAGCTGCAGTCAAGGTAATCAAAGCGTATCGCCTGTGGGAGACATTGCCGACCATTGCGGATAAAATTCTGCTCGAAAAAGATGCGAACACGCCTTTTATAATCGGCTCCCTGCAAACAGGAAAATTTGATGCGCTTCTGGTCATGCCCACGACTGGCAACAGTGTTGCAAAAATTGTCCATGGAATTGCAGATACCTTAATTACCAACGCCGTGGCGATGACAAACAGAACCAAAACGCAAGTATTCATTCTTCCTGTGGAAAAAGAAGGAAATGAAGTCATTACAACGCTCCCCGATGGGAGCAAGTTGGAACTGTTTACCCGCGATCTGGACGCTCAAAACACTGCAAAGCTCCAAAAAATGAAAGGTATTTCGGTATTGGATACCCCGGAAGACATAAAAAAGAGGGTCATTCGTATTTAAGTTGAAAGCCTTGGGCTAAGCAGGCCGCAGTGCTGGT
>CAYSUA010000258.1:0-8431 GCA_964433795.1 uncultured Desulfobacteraceae bacterium
GAACGATTTGAAAAAAAAATAATGCCTTTGAAGGAGCAATTGGGCGCAAAACAGTTATCACTGGAAATATTAAAAACCGGGAGAAGGGTATGGGTAACCGTTTTTATCGATCCCGCTGAAGACACGCTGCAAGTGGATGAGTTTATGGCGATTAAAACCAGGTTGCGGGATATCGTTCGGGGCGTGCATCCCAACGCGCAAACCGAAGTAATATTAGAAAGAACCTAATCCGGTTATACGAAATATTTTTCCCAAAAGGAGATCATTATGCGGACTAAATGTGTAACGGCCGGTTTCACGATGGTTGTTTTGATTATCGGTTTACTCTTTATGGTAGAGACCGCATACTGTAAAGATGTCATTCGCAGCAAAAGAGTTTCAGGTGAAACGAAAAAAAAAGAAGGGCAGGAGAAATCATTTGTCATGACGGAAATCGAGCTTCAATTACAGCTCATGAGTTTTGCCGACCGGTTCGCAGCGATCCTGGCAGACGCTGTGGATGATTTTGAAGCGTTGGCACCATCTCTTGAATTGCGATATCCGGTGCTGGGCGACGCTGCCTATGCCATGGCTGCAGCGTTCACAATTGCGGCGGCACCCGATCCGGATCTCGCTGTTTTGGATATGACCGCAATGGTCACGCTCGGGCGAATAATTTATGATGAGCACTATCGCAAAAAATTCGGGAAAAAAGTAGAACCCATCTTCAAAGGTTATCAAATGGCTGAAAACGATATATGGCGGATCGCCTCCAAAGTGCTCAAACCGGACGATCAGAAAGAACTCCGGACCATAATCGGCACATTTAG
The DNA here is from genome assembly GCA_964433795.1 of uncultured Desulfobacteraceae bacterium. Taxonomy (GTDB): domain Bacteria; phylum Desulfobacterota; class Desulfobacteria; order Desulfobacterales; family SURF-15; genus DUZK01. The sequence continues at coordinate 810 of CAYSUA010000258.1, forward strand.
AAAGAAACATCCGGATCTATTATCTTTCAGCCATATCCGTTTCAGTGACTTTGAGTTCGAAACAAGGAAAACCCTGCAGGCTAAAACGAAAAAGAAAAGCGGCTTGTTTGCAAGTGTCGAGGAAGCCACCCGACAGGTTGAAGAGATTCGATTGATGACCGAGCGTGGCATGTTCATGGCCTCTCGTCTGCCTCTGCTGGCAGGAATCTTTGCAAATGTATGGGCAACCGCGATCATCCGTAATCCGGAAGTCAAAGATATTTTCGACGACCTTCACCGTTTTTCAGAAGTATCCGACCGGATGACTACCCTTGTGGAAAACATGCCCGGTCTGTTGGCAAAAGAACGGGATATAACAATCGACCTAGTCGTAGGGGAGGTTTCAAGATTAAGGCAGGAAACCATCAGTCAGGTCATGAATGAAGTGTCCGGTTGGAGTGATGCCACCCTGGATAAGGCCATGGGTAAAATCTCAATCGAAAGAGAGCAGGCAATCGATCAAATCACGAAAACGGTGGACACCCAGCGGCAAAAAATCTTTGAAGATCTCATGGCCCAGGAGGCGCGTCTGAAAGGGCTCATGATTGAACTCCAAAAGACCCTGGCAGCAGGAAACAACCTGATGGGATCGGCCACCGCACTTTCTAAAAGGTTGGGTTTTGTTACCGCCGAAGGGGACCAGGATTCCTTCGATATCGATGCCTATCAAAAAACGGCTGCTGAGGTAACCGCATCAGCTGACCGTCTTAATGCGCTGGTGGGAACAGTGGATCGACTCCTTCAATCGCAAAGCTTGGAGAAAATTCTGCCGCTGCTGGACCGATCGGTTAAGAGCGTCGGAAAAGAAGGAGAAAAGATTATCGATCATACGTTTCGGCAGGCCATCATGCTCATTTTAATCTGGCTCGTGGGCTACGTGCTGGCAAGATTTGCGTATCAATATCTATCCGCTAAATACCTAACCCGGACAAGCCGGTTGGAGTGAAACGGAAATCCCGATTTGTCGGGGAACCAAAAATGATTTGCCACGAAGGCACAAAGACACAAAGATATTATATTTTAAGTTGTTCTTCGTGCCTTGGTGCCTTCGTGGCAAAAAGAAAAAAATTTTGCCAGAAAATGCAAAAAAATAACTTTTAAGGGACTATGCCTAATGGCTGCCGAGCATTGATTCAGCGATCTTCGGTATCTATTTGAGTGCCTCAGCCGCCTTCAGGTATTGATCGCACGCTTCAACCTTAGCTTTGTCAGAGCCTGCTTTTTTAAGGCACTTTTTATACTCATCCACCAATTTGAGTCTTTCTTTATGAACTGCTCCTTGTGCCTTGTACGCCTTATCTTGTGGGCTTGAGCACGCTAATGTTAATAACAGAGCTATAAAGACTAAAAAAACGTTAATCAATTTCATGTCCACTCCTTTTTTTTCGATATTAAGCAAGAATGACTAGTGACGGCCCTCTTTATCAGCAACGTAATAAAAAAAGCGATTTTTTTGTAAACGAATAATCGATATACAAATCATCGGAATATGTCAATGAAAATGCCGGGAGATGATTCATTTCGACCCACCAGAGGGTCCAAGTGGATATATGGGTAAGGTTTGCCTTTTCCCTCTATCTTGATAATATAAGAATTACCTTTTTGGGACGCTGATGAACGCAGATTATTTAGATTAAGAAAAAAAGATTATTATCTGTGTGTATCTGCGAAAATCTGCGTCCTATTAACTTGATATATTATCCGAAAAAATGCTTAAGTTCATCCTATTAAACAGAATTAATAAAGCCTATCGATAATGGCCATACACCTCAATCCTTGAACCTTGAGGTACAATCCCGTGCTCAGAAGAAGAATTCTCATCGGAACTGCCGTGTTCGTCGCAGTATTGATCGCGACGATTTATGCGTTTCTGTCATTTTACGATTTTAATAAATTCAAGCCCATGATTGCTCAGGCAGTCAAGGATGCTACCGGTCGAGAACTGAGGATAGCGGGCCGTATCGAAATCAAATGGGGTATCACGCCGACCCTTATAGCTGAAAACCTTAGCTTTCAGAACGCGCCGTGGGGATCACGATCGAATCTGGCTAAAATCAAACGCTTGGAAATACAAATCGCCGTATTGCCCCTGATCCGGGGAGATTTCAAATTCATTCGACTGGTCCTTTTCGAGCCTGATGTTATTGTAGAGTCAAACCGTGCGGGAACATCCAATTTTAATTTTGATACCCCAGGCGGGAAAGAGGAAGAAAAGACTCTGCCGGCCTTGATATTCAGTGATGTACGTATTGAAAAGGGCTTATTTACGTACAAAGACGGAGAATCGGGTCAGATTATTTCAATTAAGCTGGACCGCCTGGATGCAGCAATTCCGGGATTAGATAAATCCGTGAGATTAGATTTAGAGGGGGCCTATGATGATATACCCTTTACCCTTGAAGGTACTGTCGGCCCGATTGCCGCGTGGATCGAGCCGGGTCATCCATTGCCGGCGGAGTTAACTGCCGGTATGGGCGGAGCAACTGTAAATGTCAAAGGAGTGGTTCGCGATCCAATAAATTTTAAAAACCTGGCTTTCACCATCAGCGGCGAGGGCCCATTTGTTTTAAATATCGCCAAACTGGTCGGGGTGACCGATGTCCCGGAACTCGGCGCTTTCAAGTTGGCGGTCAAGGTTGCCGACCCTGAAGGGAAATTGGCTCTTGAAGGGTTGAATATCCGCATCGGAACCGAAGAACTGGCCGAAATATCGCTCAACGGTGCGGTCAAAGATATCCTCGGCCGGCAGGGGATCGATTTGAATTTTAACGTGCACGGAAACGATGCGGCAAATCTGGTGAAATTCGGTCTGCCACCGCCGCACACCCGCGACCCCTTTACCGTCTCCGGCCGAATCCTTGATTTCGGCGTAAAGCAATATAGCTTTCGCGATTTAAAAATTTATTTAGGAGAAAATAAAATCGGGGGTCGTGTTGATTTAAATCTGGCTGCCCAGCCGCCGCACTTGGAAACCACCCTGGCATCGGAACAATTCGACCTGGGTCCCTTTAAACTGACCGCCAGGCTTACCGGTCTCAAAGATCGGTTAGCCCTCGATAAGCTGGACCTAAAGATTGGAAGTGAGGCGCTAGCCGTATTAACGCTTAGGGGATCTGTCAAGGACGTGCTGGATCGGAAGGGGGTGGATATTCAGTTCGGTATCAAAGGTAAGAACCTCGCAAATCTTGAGAAACTCACCGGTCAATCCCTGCCCGTTCGCGGTGCATTCACCGTTTCCGGCCGGGTGAAAATTCCGAAACAAAAAACCTTTCAAATTCCTAAATTAGAGATTATCCTGGGTGCAAACAGGATTAAGGGTTCGGCTGAATTAAATCTTTCCGGTCAACACCCCCAAATCGACACCGTCTTATCTTCCCCCAAATTTAACCTTCAAAGCATCCTCAAGCCGGATATGGCGGAGTTGGACTGGGTCAAAGCATTGGCCGATCTGAAATCTTTCAAGCTTGCGGTCAAGCTATCGGGGTTTATGCAAGAACTCAACCTTGAGAATCTGGATTTGCAGGCCGGAAACAAAAAGCGGGTTGCCGTCGCGCTGAAAGGTTCTGTCCGAAATTTGACGGCCCAACGCGGTATAAACCTTAACTTCAAAGTTCAGGGCGAAAATGCTGCCAATCTGGAAAAATACATCAATCAAAGACTCCCCGTAAAGGGTCCCTTTGCGGTTTCCGGTCAGATGACCGATCCTGCGGCCAAAACATACAAAATAGACGATATGAAGATCGCAATGGGAACAAACCGGTTTGACGGCGGGTTGAATCTGAATTTAGCCGGAAAACAACCGGAGCTGGTTGCAGAGCTGTCGACTCCCAAGCTTACCCTTCAATCCGTATCCATTCCAGCATTAGGGCCCCTGACCCGCATAGAGGATCTCGGGCCGCTAAGACTAGCGGTCAATATCACGGGCTCCGGTAAAAAAATGTCTCTTGCAGACCTTGACTTGAATTTCGGCAGCGAGAAACTGATCGAAATCGTGCTTAAGGGGGCAATCAAAGATCTAACGGCCTTTCGGGGGATTAAACTTGAGTTCAACATCCGGGGCGACCATATGGCCAATTTAAAAAAGATAGGGGGACCGTCCCTGCCCTTTCAAGGGGCCTTCAATGTTTCCGGGCGGTATACCGACCCGGCTCCTAAAAGTTTCAAAATATCTTCTTTGAAAGCCGTTTTGGGTGATAACGAAGGCAAAGGATGGGTGGCGTGGGACCTTAGCAAGAAACCGTTGCGATTGAGTGCCGAGCTGTCGTCAGAAAAATTTGACCTGCGCCCCTTTTTAGCAAAGACAAAAACGCCTGCACCCGGTAACAAAATAAATAAGGATAAGGTCTTTTCCGATGAACGGTTGGATCTTAAGGGGTTAAAGGCGGTTGATGCCGATATTAAACTTCGCAGCAAGGAAATACTTTTACAAAATCTGGCACTCAATGACGTGGCGGTTGATATCTTGCTTGAAAACGGAAATTTCAAGATAAAGCCCGCTAAATTCACAATCGGCGGCGGAATGGCAGAAGGTCGGCTCCATTTGCGATCACAGGACACCCCCGCCATTCTTGCTGTGGGAGTGAAAGTCGATCAGCTTGAAATAGGGCCGATGCTGGACCAACTGGATTATAAAAGGAATGTTGCGGGGAACTTGGATGCGGACATCGAATTGCATGGTGCCGGAGATTCAGTTGCCGCCTTGATGGCAGGTCTCAATGGCAGGATCTATACTGCTATAAACGATGGTCGGGTGGCCAGTGAGTATCTCGAATTGCTTCAGAGATATCTCGGCAGCAATTTCTTGCAGCTGATCAACCCATTTCAAGCGAAACAAAAATATGAACGAATTAATTGTTTCATCAATAGGATCGAAATAAAAGACGGCCGAGCAGAATGTTATTTGTTGCTCGACACCAGACAAACGAGTATTTTCGGAACCGGTAAAATCGATCTGAAGACAGAGAAGTTGAATCTGGGATTAAAACCGGTGCCGAAAAAAGGACATGGTGTCAGCGGCCTCGGCAAAGTCAGCTTTAGCCTTGGGAAATTGTCGCAGCCGTTTGCTTTGGGCGGCACCCTCGCACACCCCTCCCTTGTCATCGACCCCAGGCGGACTGTTTTTACTTTCGGAAAGTTAACCGGTGCACTGGCCCTGGGACCGGCCGGTCTTACCGCTTTTTTTGCGGATGTATCCGTGGGTAAACAGGATCCGTGTGAGGTGTTCGTACAATCAATTAAGAAGGAATACCAAACAACAGATGGAAAAAAAGGGGATGAAAGTTCAAAAAAATCCGGTGGATTTTTCAAGCGGCTGTTCAGAAAATAGATTGCGATCTACAGGTCATTCATCGCCGCTACCTGCTTCCGGTCCGGCTTGTGCCAAAGCGCGCTTTATGGATGGCTTCATCTGATCTGAGCTTGAGCTGTCAGGAAGCTGATCCCTCAGCCTCTGGTTTTCTTCCTTTTCCTTCTCTAATTGCCGCTTCAGATCTTTAATTTCTTGTTTTAAGTCTTTTATCTCTTCCGAATCATTTCTATTCATATTGTCCCCCAATTGATGAAAGAGGTATACATTATGGCGTTTGCTCTGGCTGCTGAGAACTCCCGGTGAGGCTTACCTTCAGCGGGTTTTGGTCATCCGGGGTTAAGTAAGTTGTAATAGTGGGAAATGCAAATTTGATCCCTTCCTTTTCAAATTCCTGCATGATTTGCATATTCACCCGCTGATTGAAATCGAGAAAATCCCAATAGTTCGGTGGATGATACCAATAAAGCACAATAATATTTAATGAGGCCGGATTGAATTCGTTGAAATACACCCTGGGAGGGAATTCGGGATCCATTCCTTCGTGGTTATCAAGAGCGTTTCGAATGATGTCTACCGCTTTTTGGACCTTATCCAATGGTGTGTTATACGGCAAGGCGATATTGGTCAATCTGCGTATGTGGGGGCGGCGGCCGATGTTCTCGATGTCGCTGCCGGCCATTTGTTCATTGGGAACCGTTGTTTGATGTCCGGTTAGTAAACGGATCTTGGTTGATCGCAGCCCGATTTCCTCTACTACGCCGTCATGGCCTTTGATTACAATACGCTGGCCAACCTGATAAGGCTTGTCTAAAAGAACCATTATACTTCCCAAAAAGTTTTTCAGCGTATCCTGGGCAGCCAGCGCCACCGCGATACCGCCCACACCGAGGCCGGCCAAAAGTGTTCCCACATCGTAGCCGATGTTGTCCAGCCAAAGAACGATGCCGGTTATGACGATTACGGTTTTAAAAACGGTTTTAGTCGGATTCAGCAGTACGATAGTGGATTCCTGGCCGGATTTGCGAAGCCGGGTTGTCCACCAATCAAAAGCAAGATCCAATAATCGCATGGTCGCCCAGATGAAGGCAATCGTTGTCAACGTGCCGACCTTAATTATGGCGCGCATGGTCACCGAAGGACCGATAATTTGAGCGCCGACTTTTATCAGAAGCAACCACAACACAATGCGAGCGACGCCTGTGATAAACTGCCCCACTTGACGTTTCATCTCAGTCTCTTGCCTGCGTAAGAGATATCCGGCTAACCAGGTCGGAACCAGTGCCGCCAGAAATGCCAAGGGCAATAAAATCAGAAATACAAGCCACTGCCAGCTGTGCCATCCCAGAACCGTAAAATCCGGAAGCAGTTTTCTAAGCTTTTCCTCATAGGGGCTATAACCGAAGTGCTCGTATAGAAGCGGGATCTCGGCTACCGTTCTGTTGGAGAACTTCCAAATGTAAACCCCATCATCGCGTGAAACGCGCTGCAGCAAAATATCGACTGTCTTATAAGGCGTCTTGATGCGATCCATAAGATCACGGTGAAACGGAAAACCATCATTTTGGGCGCCGTCCGGATCGGTGCTTAACAGATCCAGGTCGAGCCAGAATGCTTTGTCCATTATGATCTTGAGTTTGCGGGCCAATTCCGGCCCTTCATCGGCATCCATCCATATGGGCAAATTACGCAGATCCAGATATTGAGCTGCTTCCTCATATTTTCCATCACGCGTTACCGCTACGAATCCTTCAACGCTGGAACGGGGAGTACCCCGGTTATATTCGTCTCGAGGTCCCTTGGGTTTTTCTTTTTCAGGTTTCTCTGCGGTCTTTTCCTCTTTTGCTGTGTCTTTCAGCGCGTTCATAGCCGGATGCTGCGCCATGGCACTTTGAATGGTAAATAAACCGCCCACTACCAATAGCACGGTGAAGGCGTTAAAGCAGATCTTGACCGCTCTTCGGATGATCATACTCATTTTCCATCCCTTTCTTTCGGCATACATGCAATAGTTTTATATAATGTATACTTATCAAAGGAATAGAACAGTTAGCAACTGAAAGTTCCAACTCCAATACTCCATTGCTCCAGCACTCCAGTTGGGTTATAGATAAAAAATCTGAGCTCCTTACAATTACCCTTTTTATTGGTACAGTTCCGAAAGAAAATGATTATTGGCAATAGATAATAACCCTTGAACCTAGGTCGCCTACGGCGCCGCCAAAGGTGGGTAAACCCTGAACTCTGAACGCTGAACTCAGAACCAATCAGTTTTGGA
>CAYSUA010000259.1:0-8359 GCA_964433795.1 uncultured Desulfobacteraceae bacterium
CAACGGGTAATCGTGACGATTCCCGGACTTGAAGAAAGAAAATGATTATTGGCAATAAATTATAACCTTTGAACCCTGAACGCTGAACCGCTTAACCTATATAAGAGTATAGAGACATCAGGCTCGTATTTCAATAGGGGTTCATTGAATTCCCAACCGTATCTCCTTGGTTTTGACTCTTTTGTTTTATCGATCATATAGGATGGCAAAAGCATGGGTTTTCCAAACGCAGAGCAAATCTCCATAATTGAAGCACTCGAAGGCGCGTTCCTTGTCCTCGCCCCAGCCGGAACCGGTAAAACGAGGGTCATGGCTGAGCGATTGTCTAGGGCGATTGAGAACGGCTATGAACCCAGGCGAACTCTCGGAGTAACCTTTACAAACCGAGCTGCCGACGAAATAAGCAGCCGCGTGGCGAATCGGCTCGGCAAGGTGGCGCGGAATGTGAACATTTTTACGTTCCACGGCCTTTGTGCTTGGATCCTAAAACATGAGGCCGTTGCCCTTGGAATTCACTGGGATTTTATAATTTACGATGAGGAAGATAGTAAGGAGGTGCTTCGATACTGCTTATCCGGACGGTCGATGAATGCAAACGATGCATACTGGCGTCTTTCCCAAATGAAATCTAACGCCTCTCTGACCGAACTTTCCCTTACGGCAATACCCCCTATACGAATCGGCAATGAGGACGCGGACTTGCGAAATTCTTGGGCGAAATATCACGAAATTCTGGCCGAACGAAATGCACTCGACTTTGCGGATCTGATATACAAGGTCCGCTCCTCATTTGCCTTATTGCCTGAAACAAGGGAGCGTTGGGAGAGGCGATTCGACTGGATTCAGGTCGACGAAATACAAGACACGCATGGATCCGAATACGATGTTGTAAATCGTTTGGCTTTGCGGTCCCGAAATTTATCCTTCTTTGGGGATATAGATCAGACAATTTATGAATGGCGCGGCTCAAACCCGGATTCCGTCATCCAACGATTTAAATTAGATTTCGCTCCGGTTAAGGAGTTCTCGTTGGCCCGTAACTTCAGAGCCACAAAAAGCTTACTCAGGGTCGCCGATCGCTTTGCAGACACTTTTCAATTTCGACGGACGCGTATCAGGCCTGCGGATTCCCTGCCGGCAGGTGAGCCTGTTTTGACACACTGCGCATCCGATCCAGGAGATGAAGCCCGTTGGATAGCAGAGCAGATAAAATTGAATAGCCGATCTGCGTCCGAGGGAAATGATAAGATCGGAATACTAACACGAACCCATAACCGGTCCCAGGTTATTTCATTAAAACTGAGCCAGGAGGCCATCCCTCACATTACGGTTGAGCAGTTCCAATTCTTCTTAAGGCAGGAGATAAAGGATATTATAGCCAGACTTCGACTACTGCTCAACCCAAGCGATACCGGTGCCCTCGGGAGGATTGTTCGCCGGCCGGCAAGCAGGATTGGAAAGGAAACGCTGAAACGGATATGGCAAGAGGGGGAAGCCGCAGCTTTGCGTTTGACCGATATGGTCCGTCCGGACACCCATCGTTTCGGAGAACCCTTCGCGCCGCTGCTTACCGCATTGGAGCGAGGAACTGTGGTTGTGCTCGATGTAGAGACGACCGGACTTTCACCTGCAGACGATGATGTAGTGGACGTCGGTGCCGTGCGTATCAAGGCAGGGAAGGTTACCGAAGCGTTTGAGTGTCTCGTACGGCCTTCGAAACCGGTGGGCGGGTCTGAAGAAATCCACGGTCTATCCGACGCTATACTCCTTGAAAAGGGCAGGGAGCCTGCCCGAGCGCTGGCTGAGCTCAGAGATTTTGTTGGAGGAGCTCACGTCGTGGGGCATAACATTCGTTTTGATCTATCCATGCTAAACGGCCAGAGTACTAGAGAAGATATCGACTTCGACATTTCGAGATGGGACGATACTCTGGATATTGCGAAGAGAGTACTGAGCCTTGGACGCTTCGACCTCGGGACACTGTGCGAGCACTTTAATACTGCATATCGGCCGAGTCACCGGGCACTGGCCGACGCCAGGGCTACTGCTGAAATACTGATGAAGCTCAGGAACACTCTGGTGATAAATCAAATCCAAAGAAAAAGCATTGTTTCCCGTCACGCGAGGCAATTTTTGCATCTCACAGATCAATTGGCTTCTTGGGCTGAGGCTTCAGAAATCCTTCGCCCCGCCGAACTGGCCGAGCAAATCCTCTTGGAGTCAGGCCTTGGGAGTTATTATGCCGCAGACGCCAGACGCTCGGGCTATCTTAAAGACTTTGTAAGTTTTTTTAGGCTACACGATCGTCTCGAAGTGTCTCCCCGTTCCGCACTCGAGGACTTGGTTCGAAGGGTCTCATTAGTGAAAAATGTGGACCATTTAGATGAGAATGATTCTCGGATTCCTATTATTACGATACACCAGGCAAAGGGCTTGGAGTTCGATACCGTATTCGTTGCAGGGGCGTCGAATAATGAAATTCCCTCCTATTTTGCTAAGCGAGACAATAGGGTAGAGGAGGAAAGAAGGCTGTTCTATGTAGCCATTACACGGGCAAAACGCAGGTTATATGTGTCGTCCTTTTGGAATAACGACCAGGGATTTCGAGCCGGACCGAGTGAGTTTGTTGAATCGATGCAACGATAGGGGGACTTTAACGGTCTTGCATAAGTGCATATCTGATTGGAGTCATTGCAGTTTATTTTTAATCCCTAAGTCCTCCATTTTTTGCTCATACTCGATCAATAATCTCGCTGCAAGTTTATCATCGAACTCTTTAAGAATTTCATATTGTTCTGATGCTGAGCCTAATGCACCGATGCTAATATAAATTATCCCTAAATTGTAGTGAGCCAATCTATTGTCGGATTTTATTCCAATGGCCTGTTTCAAATGTTTTATACCCTGCATGCTTTGCCCGGAGTGACCATAAGCAATACCAATGCAAGTATGAGCCATGTCGTGATTGGGGTTAATTCTAATGGTTGCATTAAGGGATTCAATGGATTCTTCGTTATAACCAAGATTTAAATAAGAGACTCCCATAAAGTAATGGGCTTTTTCATGATTCGGATTAATCTGAATTGCTCGGCTATAGGCACCTACAGCTTCTATGTGACTGCCAAGTTCACTATATGCATTTCCTAAGTTGAAGTAGGTATTGGCATCTTCGGGGTCTATGTGTATAGCCTGTATAAATGATTCGATTGCCTCTTTGTGATGCCCGAGCATCCCATACAAAGTTCCCATTGAATTGTGGCCTTCAGCACTGTTTGGGTTCAAGCGTATGATATGCTTAACAGTTTCTAATGCATCTCTATAATAGCCGAGCCTAATATATGTATCAGCCAAGTTTTGGTAAAATATAGTTTCATCAGGTTTAATCTGTATTCCCTTTTTAAAGGCCTCTATCGATTCATTGTACAACTCCATTTTGAAATTAAGGAATCCCAACCTATTATAATTCCATCCATTTTGAGGGTTAATCTGAATAGCCTGCTTGATTGCTTTTAGCGCGGGTAATAGAAAATCGAGTTTTTCATAGGCAATACTCAAGCCTTCATAAGCCTTTGCATTATCAGGATTGACCTGCAATGCTTTTCTGTAAGCTTCTATTGCATCTTGATAATGTTCAAGTTTTTCGTATGCAAACCCAAGGTTATAGTATGCATCTGCATTCCCCGGTTTGATTTTATTTGCTTGTTGATAAGCTTGAACCGCATTTCGGTATTTCCCGTCAGTAAAATAAGCATGAGCCTTTTCAAATAACCGTTCAGCGGTATCGATTTTCTTTTTTGGAGTCTTTGACTCATCAGAGATGGTCACTTTCTTATCAGGAATTATTAATTTTTGTCCGATATTTATTCGTGTATGAACGAGATTATTAATTCTTTTCAATTTGGATACTGATACTTTATATCTTCTCCTAATACTCCAAAGTGATTCGCCTGATTTTACGGTATGAACTTGTTGATTGACATTATTCTTTTTTGCGTAGCATATTTCTACAGCAACTCTACTTTCAAAGAGAAAGAATAATATAAGTATAATTAAAACTCTAATAGCGATATTCTCTCTAAGAAAAAAGTAACCGTTTTTACTCATAAGAAAATTCTTTCTTTCAAAACTCCCAAGTATCACACTCTTATAATTCATTCTCATTCAGCTCATGGTGCGAGAGACCCACGGATATATTCTATTTCATTTTGAAAAATCCACCTCCCGACCGAAGAATAGGGTTTCTATACTCAATCCATCTGGCCGTCCTCAGTTAAAGGTCCGGCTATTTACCAATATAGATGATATATCAAATACTTAGGTTGCTCCTAATTTGTCAAGCATTTTGGGGAGATCGGTCAAATACTCATGAATCACTATTGACAATAAATCCTTTATTGATCAAGCTATGTGCATAACCAACCTAAATACTTGACATTTACGAAATGTGCTAATAAATACATATGATCATACCCCATCGCTTTGAATATCATACAAAGAACAATTGATGGCACTCACTATTCTGAAACCAAGAAGGGTTGTGAAGTATAAGTGTTCAAGTAGGTAGAGGGATAGAATTAATGGTAACGGATAACAAATAGGAGGATCAGAGTAATGGCAAATGGAACGGTAAAATGGTTTAATGACAAAAAGGGTTTCGGATTCATCGAAAATGACGATGGTGGGGATGTATTTGTTCACCATACAAGTATTCAGGGTTCAGGATTTAAGACCCTGTCTGAAGGTGATCGTGTATCATTTGATATCGAACAGGGCGATAAAGGACCAAAGGCAGTTAACGTAACGAAGATTTAATTCTTTAATACAACGACAAACGGAATTGCTGATTGAAAACTGAAAAAGGAGAACAAACATGAAAAATCTAAAAAAGAGTCTAAATGCTGTAAACAAAGAACTGAAGGGACTGGTAAAGAAAACTGACAGTCTGATGAAAGCTGTTGATCGGATTGAGAAGGCGCAGGCAGCTAAGGCAAAAAAAGCATCTCCTAAGAAAAAGTCCAACCCAAGGGCTGTGAAAAAGGTAGCTGCCAAAAAGACACCTGCCAAAAAGACAACTGCAAAAAAGACAAGACCAAAGCTGACAGCTACGGATAAGGTTTTGAATATCATTAACAAATCTAAGAAGGGTGTATCCGTTCAGGCTCTCATTAAAAAGACAGGGTTTGATCAAAGAAAAATTGCCAACATTTTATTCAGGGTTTCCAAGATGGGAAAGATTAAGAGTGTGAGTAGAGGGGTATATGTGGGTGTTTGATGAGCTGCGCTTGAAACGGGTTTGGCTATCTATATGGATTGTAATATTTTATATCTTTTTTCATTCTACATATTCATTTGCCCAAGCAGGAAAAACCCAGAATATTACTCTGGTTGTTCCTGAAACCGGTATCTCAGATTTAATAAAAGGTCTGCTTCCATATTCAATTGATTTTGGCAAAGGCTTTTCAGGTTCTTTCCAGATCAAATCGATTGACAATATCAATATTGAAAAAGGTAAAGTTGTTTTTTCTACCTATATCTATGGAAAGGACATAAAATATGCCACCAAGATTGTTAATCAGGCTGTAAGTGTTGAAGTCGGGCATATTAAATTACACAACAATTGGGAAACTTCGCTGAGATACGATAAAAAAGAAAAGATTTTATATGTGAAGCCCCACATTGAAGGGCAAAATGATAATAAAGATCCGAGCCCGGGTGATATGCTTCTAAATGCATTGTTGCAAGGGCTTAGTGACTTAGAGTTCCCGATAAGTTTGAAAGATCTTAAGCCGATTACAACTGAAATTGATAGTACTAAAATTACTATACAGATGGATATTGTAGATATTTATACAGAAAATGACATGTTGTACATCGAAACAAAACCTACTGCTAAGAAAGCGAATAAAAACTAATGAAGGGATAGAGTCGGTTTTACCGAAGGGCTAAATAATGAAGGATTCAAAAAAGCTATCCGATTACATCAAGGAAATTGAAGATCAGTCAAAAAAAAGAAGCGATTTGATAGCGAAAAAAGAACTGAAGATAGATGCAATGCTTTTGTCAATTTTAAAATCACTGAAAGACATTACAGAAAAGAGGGTAAGTGTTGATAGCTATATAGATGTTGAAGAAGAATCGTCGGAATCCCACAGAATTTTATTAAACCATGTAAAGGACACAGATGAAATTTTTCAGGTAATTGAAGACCTTTGCAAGGATATTATTGAAATTAGGAGTTAGATGTGAATGACAATTAAAAAACCCTTCACTCCTTTTTGTAAGACGGTTTACCATAAAGATTGAGATTTTGAGCGCAATAAATTTCAACACCTTTATGGAGTGCCCGATGGCAGGTCTCACAATATTTGCAATGAACGATCTCTCCCTCCCGGTCTTCCTGAACCTTATGCGTCCAGTACGGATCACACAGAAATTGGCGAGCCAGAGCGACAAGATCACATTTGCCATGGGAAAGCGCACTTGCAGCAAGTGACGGGTCATCAAGCTTCCCTACCGCAACAACAGGAATGTTAATCTCTTCCTTAATGGCTTTAGCATAATCGAGATACGATCCCGGCGGTACGTCTTTGGAAAGCCCCACCCTTGCTGGAAGACTTGATTTGGTTTTCATCTTCCTCTCTACCGGAAGAGTATAAGCCGAAACATGAATAACATCAGCCCCGGCTTCGGTAAATATGGCAGCGACCTGTCGGCTTTCTTCTACACTCAAACCGGGATCAAGAGCCTCGTAACCGTTTATCCGAACCCAAATCGGATAATCTGCCCCGAGCTTTGCTTTGATGTCTGATATGATTTCACGGGTAAGTCGAGCCCGGTTATGGACATCGCCACCATATAAATCGCTTCGTTTGTTCGTGTAAGGGGAAATGGAGGCGCTCAACATGTAAAAATGAGCAGCATGGAGTTCAATGCCGTCAAAGCCAGCTCTGAAAGCCCGATGGGCGGCAGCCACAAAGTCATTACGGACTTGACGCAGCTCTCCGGATGAAAGCTGGCGAGGCAAGCTTCCTTCACGGATCAGTATCGGAGAAACGGAGACCGGCTGCAACCCGATTTCGGATTTAATTTTCGGACCCGCATGGTGCAGCTGCAACAGGGCAGCAGCACCCTCTGCCTGTATGGCACTCGCCAGCCGTGAAAGACCGGTCAGTAAGCGATCATCATAAACACCCACCTGCCGCTCAAAAGCGAGCACTGCTTGATTAATAACTGAGGCTTCAACCACGATGGTGCCGACACCACCACGAGCACGTTCAGCATAATACGCGATCTGACGATCCGTAACCTCGTTCTTCGGCGTGGCAAAATTGGTCACCATCGGCGCCATCACTATACGATTTCTCGAAGTCACGGCCCCAAACCTTATAGGCTCGAACATCCGATGCTTTTGCGGTTTGGATAGAGAGGTGCTCATCGGCGCACGCTCCGATCGCGTGTGACCCACTCCGTCGGGTTGTCCCAGTCAACTGCTTTCCAGGGAACCTTCTCCGGCTTTACCAACGGTATAATATCCTTGAAAAAAGCCAACCGGTCCTCGTCTGATAGTGGTGTGAATGACTCGGCTATCGCCAGGTTCTGTTCCAACTGAGCCATCGTCTCCATACCCACAATCACAGTGCTCACCGGTAAACTGAATGCATAGCGCAATGAGCGCTCCACTTCATGTGTCAGGCTTCCCAACCCGAGTACTTTCATCCCGATCGTCGCCACCCCTCTTGCATTGGCAATGTTTAAAAACTCCTCTGCAAAACTGAGAATGAAATGATCCAACGCTGACACAGCGATGAGCGCGCTATCGAAAGGAAAACGGTTGAGCGCCTCGATCAGAATTTGCGGATCGGTGTGACCGCTGATACTGATGTGGCGCACCATCCCTTCCTCCCGAGCCTTTATGGCTGCCTCCAACGCTCCGTCTTTGCCTGTGAATGCGTCCAACCGCTCATAATCGCATAGATTGTGCAGTCGCCACTCATTTAGGTAGTCTGTTTGCAGTCGCGACAGACTCGTTTCCAATTGGCGACGAGCCCCATCCCGGGTGGTGTCCTGAGTCTTTGTGGCGATCCACATCTCCGACCGACGATGTTTGGCCACCTTGCCCAAGCGGGCCTCTGCCTGCCCATCAGAGTAAATCCAGGCAGTATCAAAGTAGCGGATACCTCGGTTGATGGCTGTATTGACAATTTCTACCGCTTCTTCTTCTGTACAGTCATGACCGTCCACAATCCGCTGCCCACCAAAACTCAGTATTGGAAACGTTTCTCCTGTTTTGCCGAATGGTCTGGTCTCCATGACAACCTCCTTTATGTTCCTACGGAATCTTCAAATCTGGCCAGGATCA
>CAYSUA010000260.1:0-8328 GCA_964433795.1 uncultured Desulfobacteraceae bacterium
AGAGCGCCGATTGACGCCGAGATTGGACAAAAAGACCATTCGTGGATGGAAACTATTTAAAGGGGCAATGAGCTAGAACCCTTTACCGGCAAAGCCAAGGTGTTCCTCAAGCCAATTGTCTGTGTGAAGCACATTTTCACGCTGACGGATGGCTGCCCGCTCTGCTCGGCATTGAGCAATTTCCATCAAGCGCTGAGAAGACCGTGAGGTTATTTCCGGATGCCTTTGGCCGTGACGGTGGGCCAACATACGGGTCCTCAGGCGTGCATGCTGTTGCGCCAGTTCGTCTTCCAGGCACACAAATGTCTGGGCACTTCCGGGATCCCCTTGACGGGAACATCGACCGAACAATTGCCGGTCGATCCGTCCGGCTTCGTGACGCTCGGTGGCAATCACATGGAGGCCGCCAAGCACGGTAACGCCTCTGCCCAGGCGAATATCCGTACCCCGTCCGGCCATGTTCGTGGCAACGGTAATGGCGCCTTTCCGGCCGGCATCCGCGATGATGGGAGCCTCTTTCTCGTGCTGGACGGCATTGAGAACCTGATGATCCAGATTTTTAGACGTCAACAGGTTGCTGAGATGCTCGCTTGTCCATATGCTGCGGGTACCGATAAGGATCGGACGGCCGGTCTCATGAACGCGCCGAACCTCATCCACCACGGCTTTCCATTTTGCGGATCCGCTGGTAAACAACCGGTCCGGCAGTTCCACCCGTTTACAGGACCGATGGGTAGGAATGGTAACGATGGGCTGATGATAGATTTGCCAGAACTCGGCCCGGGCTTCTGTTCCCGTGCCGGTCATTCCCGAAAGCTTTCGGTAGAGCCTGAAAAACCGTTGGAAACTGATCCGGGCTAAGGTGATATTGGGCAAACTGATTTCAAGGCCTTCTTTGGCTTCAACGGCTTGATGAAGCCCGTCACGCCAGGTGCGATCGGGCATGGGCCGGCCGGTGAACTCATCGACGATGACGACCTTCCCCTCAAGAACGATGTACTGCTCATCACGAATGAAGAACTGTCGGGCAACCAGCGCCTGGATTACAAGCTCTTCTCTCCGGCGGGCGCCCGACCAAGGCCCCCCCAAAGGAGCGGCTAGTTCAGCCAACCGCTGCTTGCCGGGCTCTGTCAATCGGATTTCCCGGTAACGCTTATCGATGAGATAATCACTTGAAGGATCGAGCTTCCCGGCCAAATGGGAAGCGTGCTCATGCGCATGCACATATGCCTCATTCGGCCCTTGTCCGGATATGATCAACGGAGTTACCGCTTCATCAATCAAAACCGAATCGGCTTCGTCGACAATAGCGGACTCAAGGCCCCGCTGGACCAAACGGTCCGAATCCCCTTGAGACCCCTTGATGGCCTTTGCCAGTAAAGCCGAAGGCAAACTGCGAAGCTGCCCCATGGTGAGCTGATCTCTTAAAAAATCGGCCGCTGCTTCGTGGCTGGTACAGTAAGTGATGTGAGAATGGTATGCGAGCCTTCGTTCGGACTGCGTCATTTCCTGTTGGATCGACGAAACGTTGAGACCGCAAAACTCATATATGGGTGCCATCAGGTCGGCGTCTCGAGCGGCCAGATATTCATTGGAAGTCATCACATGGCAGCCCCGGCCCCGCCAACCGGCCAAAACCGCCGGCATAGTGGCCACCAGGGTCTTTCCTTCCCCGGTTGCCATCTCCGCAATGGTGCCCGCCTCTATGGCCAGCGCTCCGGCCACTTGCACCGGATAAGGTCGCATGCCGACCTTTCGTGCTGCAACCTCGGATACCAGTGCGAAGGCACGATCTTGATCATCCGGGGTTTCACGACCCAGTCTGAAGCCTTCGTGCAAATGGGAGGTTATCGCCTTGAGTTTGCGGTCGGTCAACGAACTTAAGCGCTTTCCCTCGTCGAAGATACGATTAGCGCGCTGTAAAAAGCGCCTCCGTCTCGGTACCATCCGCCCGATAAATCCAGTGGCCTTATCCCATAACGCATCCAGGCCTCGCGGCAGTTCCGAGTCTTTGCAAGTCTGGGACAACATTCTCCAGGTAGTGCTTGGTACCGTTGCCATATCAGATCTGAAACCTCCTCTGAAACAGCTGCTGGAGCGATCTCCACCCTTGAACAATTAAGGGCTTTGGTGATGTTTCAAACTGCAACACCATGACCTGTCCGGGCCGCATTACGGTTCCGTCATGAAGAGAAGGGGCTACCAGAATTTCGAAGAACGGCTCCACTGCCCGTTTGCCGCTGGGGTCCTGAAGGTCAACTTGGGTCATCCCTCCCGCTGCATATCCCAAAGCTTCAGAGGGGAGTTGTTCATGGCCGGCCGGTAGAATTTTCTCGACCCGACCAATCAGTTCGATGTCCGGCCTTCCTTTGACTCGTATCCTCACTTGCGGCCGGGTTTCCTTGATGAGTTGAGCGGCGACTTTCTGCCCGGCCACGGCCCGAATAGTCAGGTTGTCGAGGTTGACAACAACCCCGATCCGCTGGCCTCGCCTTGTGTACATTCCCTTGATTCGTTCGATATCGGGTGCCACCCATGTCCCGGTAAGGGCAGGTTTGAGCGAAAGCGCATTAAGATCCTTTTCGGTTCTCTCGATTTGTTCCGACAATGCGGCTATCTTTTCGTCTATGATCTGGATTTCGAAAGTTTCGCGGGTCCATGCGTTCTGCCTGCGGACTTGAAGTTGTCTCATTTCCGCCAAAAAACGGTCCCGTTGGGTTTCCAATTTCGGATTCCGTGCCTCGATCACCGGCGGACCATGGGGTCCGGTCTCAGCACCGGAGTCGAGATAGCCCTGAACAAAACCGTCTGTTTTTGCATGAATGACGGCCATTTCAGCCGGTTCGAGCACACCCTCGATCCGAAACCGATCCGGTGCTCTGACCAATCCCACGGCAATCAGGAGAGAAGCAATAGCAGCGAAAATAGTCGAAACCGCTCGTCCTCTCACCCGCTCGAGCTCCCGGCTGGTGGCCAGATATCGAAACAGTTTACCCAAAGGCGCCACCAGAAAGACAACGAAGATAGTCAGCCCGAATATCACACCGGCGATAAAGAGCCGATCACACACAAAAAGTACAATGGCCCACATGACAATCATGCGACAGATCATCGAACCCGCAGCATACGCCGCCAACCAGATCCTCTCGCCTTTTGAGTGGCTCGGGTCCGGCGTCTTTACCATTCCCCAAAGATATCGCTTCGCCAGGTAATAGACATACGACCTTGAACGGGAGTAAAGGTTTGGAATTTCCAATACATCCAAAAGAATATAATAAGCGTCGTATCGGAGCAGCGGATTGCCGTTGAAAAGGAGGGTCGATACGCTGGCTACAAACATAATATTATAAGCGATGATATGAATCGTTGTCCCTTCGGCGGTGCGGGACCAGAGAATTGCCGCCACTGCCGCCACCGCCAATTCAACCAGCATGCCGCTTGCCCCGATGACAACTCGGTGCCATTTATTCCTCAACGCCCAGGCACTCGAGGCGTCCACAAACGGCAGCGGAGTAAAGAGGAGAAACGTCACCCCCATCTCGTGTACTTCTCCGCCGGTACCGGATTGTCTCCCGAAGTGCTTGCATGAAAACGCATGTCCCATTTCATGGAACACTTTCACGATCAATAGTCCTAAATATAATAAAGGCAAGTTTGCCGGATTCAGAATCATTGAAGACCCCGTGGAAAGATCATGCATCCGGCCCGCAACAGACCAGAAGCCGGCTCCAACGATCCCCAGCCAAAGGAGAAGGCCGTACCAGGAAAATACTTTGCCCGCCAACCCGACCCAGAGATCAAGAGCCCGATCCGGATCAAACATGGGAATGCGGATGGAGAGAAAGCTCATGAGCAATCCCTGAACTTCTCGCTGGATGCGCTTTTGGTATCTTCGAAAGAGTGTTTCCG
The DNA here is from genome assembly GCA_964433795.1 of uncultured Desulfobacteraceae bacterium. GTDB lineage: Bacteria > Desulfobacterota > Desulfobacteria > Desulfobacterales > SURF-15 > DUZK01. The sequence continues at coordinate 3,910 of CAYSUA010000260.1, forward strand.
CGTCCATGGTTATATTGCCTTGAAGCAGATTGGAGGCATAGAGTTGGCCCAGGACACTGACGACTTCCCCCTGGGTCGGTGCGGCATCCCCATATTTGTCCAGACAGATATGCCACACCTTATCTACGTTTCGGCGACCATCGAGCATGGCCACAAAATGGTAGGCGGCTTCGCTCAATCGAAAAAATTGATTGTTTCCCGGATTCTGAAGGACGTACCACTTCCGGCCGCGAAAATGCTGGCCATGAACATCCACAGCGGGATGCAATCGGGGCGTTAAATCTGCTACCCGATACCAGGATTCGCTGAATGTTGGGCGGTCCACCGGCATTTCATTCCCCAATCAAAACCAAAGCTTCATACGCAGCCAGTTAATGAGGCGGCGGGATCCCAACCACGCATAGCGCTTTCTGCCCAGCGATATCCTGGCAGTCCCTTCCATACCCGGTCGCATCCATTCCCGTGAGTCCATCAACCTCGCCCGCACCTTAAACACATTGTGATTGTTCACCACATCGGCCATGGGGTTGATCACCTCCACCACAAATCGGATCCGCTGCTCCGGATGACCGACAGCGGCAAGCTCCCCTTTTTGTCCTTCATGAACATCGGCGATCAAATCTTCGGGCACATACAGTTCCGCCCGTAAAGAATCGATGCCGGCGATTTCAAACAAAACTTGACCCTTTTCCACCGGTGCACCGATTTGCCGGTTAAGATCCTCTGATATGATCCTTCCGGTGATGGGGGCACGCAGTGTGGCCTGCCTTATATTCAGCTCCAAGAGGCTGATCTCTGCCGCCACCTTATCGTATTTTGCCTGCGCGATCTGAGATTCCACGGTTTGGCGGTCTCGAATGGATGCATCTATTTTTTTCTGATACCCGAGCTGTTCCGCCTTCAGGGCGGCGAGCTTCAAACGAAGTTCTGAAGTGTCCAGTTCCCCGAGGACCGTTTTTTCAGCCTCCACCTTATTCCCCGGTGATACCGAAACGTTTTTGATAAATGAATCGATAGGCGAAACAACGACTTGATGAATGGTAGACTCAAAAACAAAAGAGGATTCGGCTCTATACTCCCCTCGTCCAAACGTGAGAAAGATCGCCAAAGAGAAGATTAGCACGGCCCAGACTTTCAACCCGGTGTGCTTGGGACCGAGAAACCGGCTCAGACCGCTTCGGACTGATGTAACCATTCGCGCACCGAACCAGCGATCGTACTCCTCAAGTTCCACTATCCGCGGCGCACAAAGATCACAGGATAACCGGATAGCTTCAATCTCATCCAATGTGAAAGGCCGGTTCGGGGGACGTTCCAGTGTCAACACCGCAGGCACCTCATTGTCTTGTCGAAGGGGCAAGCTCAGAACAACCGCCGGTCCATGATCTTTTGAAAGCTCGGCGGCGGCTCGACTGATAGCGGTTTCATCCGCCGGGGCCGGATGGATCACCTCGATGTCTTGATCCAGGCATTCTTCCATGGCTGCTTCGATACCCTGCAGCAACTTCATTTTTCGGTTGAACTTGTCGGTGTGGCTCATTGCCCGGACATGAACATATCGCCCCTTGAGAAATCCCAGGCTGACTCGGCTGCAATGCCAACGCGTCGCGCTCTCGTTGCATAATGCCATGGCAGCGCTCATGAAGCGTCTGCTTTGATTGACCGTCGACAACAGTTCAAGGACTCCACCCATGCGATGGAGGGCCGCATGACGATCCTTAACCATCCAGCGCATCTCGTAAAAATTGATCAGAAACGGTGTGATCTCAAGACGGTCCTGGTATAACGTAATATCTCCGGGTTTTTTGATTCGAACCACAAATGCGGCAGCTCCGCTAACAGTGTTTTCTTTCTTAATGGGAATGATGATTACCTGCCGGTTGGAAACATCGCCGGTTTGCTCGGGGGAGATCTCTTGCTTTATGACCGTCTGCCCATGGTCCTGTATCCAGCGGGCATTTTTAGCCACGGTTGAAAACCACTTGGGTCCCACACCCTTGGTCTTTGGTGGCGGATAGGCTGCCAATACTTCGAAGCGTTCCTGCTTACCGAATCGAACCAAAACGCCGCCATCAGCACCGGCCGTCCGGCACTGTACTTTGAGCAATTCGATGAGGAATCTCTCTGATGGAGCATCCAGCGCCATGAGAGCGGTCAGGTCATCAGCGAACGATCGCTTCTCCGAGTTTTTGCTGTATTGAGAAATATATTTCAGATTCGAAGCCATATTGGGGGATAAAATGCAAGAATCGTGCTCACTTACTACCAAGTTCATAATATATATGCATGACGATATAAGGTTTAACCACCCGCTGTGCTCGAGGCACTGAGTTCACAGAGGGTGTTAATGTTCACACAACAATCCCGGAGGGCTGAAAGCTTTATCCGATCGGTCGTCTCCCCGATCGGATAAAAATAAACTTTCTCTGTGTCCTCTGTGTCTGGTTAATTCGATGTTAGCCAGTGGAAACAATTTAATGCACTCAGCAATAAGTTGCTGGACGCATTTCCCTCAAAATATAAGAAAAAGCAATGATTCATATGGGTTAATGCAGTGCTATGAAGAATGTTTTGTCAAAAATATGACGCAGGTATGAGCCGGAATTGCATGACAGGTAATATTCGAGGCGGTCAGGCCGGTGTCGCATCGACTGAATCGTTGATGATGGTCCCACGGGTATTCGATATGGCCGGATGGGAGGAAGATTTCGATGTCTTGCCGGTGAAGTTATCATCCATTTGACCCCAATGGACCACGCGATTTCGTCCGCTGTTTTTCGCTGCATATAAGGCTTTGTCTGCCTGGTTCACTAGTTCTTGGGGGCTGTTTGGCTCAAAATCCAAACCGGAAACACCAAAACTGGCCGTTATGTCGATCCCGGCATATCTTTTGGATGTAATGGCCACACGAAAACGATTCGAGGCTTTGAAAGCATCCTCCGCGTTTACGTTCGGCAGGACAAGACAGAACTCCTCGCCACCGTACCGACATAAAACATCCTCTTTTCTCAATGCGGTTTGGAGGGTTTGAGCCACCTCCCGGAGTACCTTGTCGCCGGTGATGTGCCCGTAATTGTCGTTTACGGATTTGAAGTGATCGATATCGACCATCACGCAAGAAAGGTTGGATCCGTGTATCTTCGCAGCGATGAATTGGGCTTTAAGTGCTTTAAAGAATGATCGGCGATTCAGGCAGTGTGTCAGCGGGTCATGCTTCGCAAGAATTTGAAGTTTCAGGTTCTGGCTGCGAACTTTGCTGCTGGATTTTTTCAGCATTTTTAACGTCTTCTGCAGTTGATCGTTTTGAGTTTCCAATTTCGTGACATCATCAAACGTCGCCAAAGCGCCCTGTTTTTTGCCCGAACCATCGATAATGGGAGCGCCGTTAACCATGAAGATCCGGGATGTTTTTTCACCGGTTTGAAGGGCAAGGGATACACCGATACTGGGCTCGCCTTTGCGCATGGCCGTCAGCCATGGATAATCCTCCACCGGCGCATTGGAATTCGGCAGGGTCCAGTTAAGCTCAGAGGCCTTGCGACCCATCAGAGACTTCGGGGATTGGTCGAGCTTTTCCGCAAAGGCGGCATTGGCCATAACGATCCGCTCCTGGTTATCGAGTACCACCACCCCTTCGGACATGGTATCCAATGCAGACTTGACCCGTCCCGGAATGGCAGACGAAGGGTCTAAGCGCTGAAGTACCTTTCGCATAAAGAATAGATACATAACAAAGCTGAGCGGTATAATGAACGTCATGAATTTGACCATGGGCTTAGCCCAGATACCCATAATGCCCTTGGGATACAGGGGCGGGAATCGCACTTCCATGGTTCCCCAGCGGACGCTTTCGTTGAGGATGGGGACCGAGATGAGGGTAAAATCAGCCGGCTTGATCCCGGATTCATCTTGTTGGCGGGTATGAACACCGGCAGCTGCAATAGTGGTTCCGTCTGCTTTTAGAAGCGCGGCAGAGAGGACATCCTGATTTCGGTGCACAAACACCTGCATGGCGGATTGAAGGGAGTCTATATCATCTCTTTGTGCGGCCAGCGAACCATAGATAGCCAATGATTCACACACTTTCTTGCGCGCGTCGAGCACCGCCTTTAGGGGATCAGGAAACAGGCCCAGCATATCAGCGCCCATTAATAACGTTGTTGTAAGCATTACCAGCGTTAGGCTGATACGAACGATAGGTGACAGACGGAACATTTCTATTTCCCCGTTAGTTTTTCTTAAATTATGCGATACTTGTTACTGTAATTATTATGAAAAATAGAAAGCGCACACTTTACCTATATTATAGCATTTTTCGTGCCAAGATCTCGGCTTCGTCCTTCAAGCTTTATTAAAAATAGTCCGAAGCTTCTTTTCGTCTTCGTCTATACTGTCCCCGTCATCATTCCCGCCGAGACT
>CAYSUA010000261.1:0-1393 GCA_964433795.1 uncultured Desulfobacteraceae bacterium
GCACGAGTTTCATACGTCCGCGAATCGGATTATCTTCAAAGCCGCAGGTGCTCGAATTGAGGTATCTGCATAACCGGATAGTTTTATTCAGTATAGCGCCATGGCGTGGCCGGCTGTTCTGCGCTCTCATCAATGGTCCAAAGCGGTACGGCAAATCCGTCGGAAACCGCTTTGAACACCATGCGTACACGGCTGCCGATGCCGACGCTCGCCACCATCTCGGGTGATGCGAGCCGGCCATCAGGTGTGGCCAGATTGCCGGCAATCCGGATTGCATCGTGGGGGCCGGGTTTTCTCTTTTGCGTATCGAGCTCGACGATCAGGATCATGTAGGGCAGATTCTCCTCGAACGCCGGCTGAATGGCGTGATGAACCTCCCCATAGCTATAAATTGTGCCTCTTCCTTCCACCGGCTTCCACTCCGACTCCGGATGGCCGCACCAGGGGCAGGCGGTTGTGGGCGGGTAGCGAAACAGCGTGCACGATGTGCAGAACTGCAGATGAAAATCGTGGTCGGCGCAGTATCGAAAATATGCCGAGTTCTCATGGTCGGAAGCATCGATGCGCAATTGCATGCCGAGATATTCACCGCTTTGGCCTATAGAATTAACTGCTGAGTTTCCATTTTCGTTGATCGACATCCTTAACCCCTCCCCATAACCAAAGCAGATCCGTAATTTGGTGTACCCCAACCGAGATTTGCCGTAAGTTCGACTTCCTTCACCTGCCGGCAACCACCTTCTCCATAATCGTAAGTATGCTGCCGCCGGCCGTCAGGATCCACCGGGCAGCTGTCATCGACATCATTCCGCAACTGACGAACGTTTTCAATCACCATGCTGATGCCGTGGGTATATCCTTCGCAGAGATGGCCGCCGCTGGTGTTATTCGGCCGCTTGCCGCCGAGCTGGATCGAACCGCCGCTGACATAATCGCCGGCTCCGCCCGGCTCGCAAAAGTCATAGGCCTCAAACTGCAGCATAGACGTAAAGGTGAATGCATCGTATGAACCGGTTACATCGATGTCTTCGGGCTCCACCCCCGCATTTCGCCAGAGTGTGTCGCGGCCATAGCATCCGGCGACCATCGTTGTCGGACCAGCCTGGAAGTACGCATCCGAACGGGGCTTGCACACACGTCCGACAGTGGATTTTATCAATGCCGGCGTTTGGCGGCAGTCTCTGGCGTGCGCAACACTCGTGACGATGATGGCGGCGGCATTATCGGTCTCAAGGCAGCAGTCCAGCAGATGAAGGGGTTTGACAATGACCCGGCTGTTCAGGACATCTTCCACAGATACCCTGTTTTGGTGGAGTGCTTTCGGATTGTTTGAAGCGTGTTCGCTGTGTGCCACTTTCACCATTGCGGCCTGGGCCGGTGTAATGCCGTACTC
>CAYSUA010000261.1:1403-8294 GCA_964433795.1 uncultured Desulfobacteraceae bacterium
CATATAGCGCATGAACGTGGGGGCAAACCATTCTGCCGGGCTGTGCCAGCCGTATGACCGGGAATGCAGCTCGTCGCCAAGAATCGGTGCTTCCGCACCCTCACCGGTACCGCCGATCCGGCTTCGGCTGTAACCGTTCATGGCTCTAAAAATCACCACCGTCTTACACATGCCGGCGGCGATAACCCCGGTGGCAATTCCGACCAAGGCTTCCGTGCTGGAGCCGCCGCCCCAGACATCCATAAAGAAGTTGAGGCGAATACCGAGATCGCTCGCCACTTTCGGGCTAAAGGTCGAATCCATAAGCGAGTAAGATAACATCCCGTCTATATCGCCTGCGGTGAGGCCTGCATCTTCCATGGCATTGCGGATGGCCCAGGTGGCCAGAGCGCGGGTGGTCTTACCGCTTCCCCGGGAGTAATCGGTCTCGCCAACGCCGATGATGGCGTATTTGTCTCTCAGTGACACCGAACTGGTCGCTTCAATCTCTGTGGTTTGTCTCATCGTTTCAGATCCGCTTCTTTCCTTCAAATTTATTGTTCGCCCACACCTGAGTATCCTGCTGCTTGCCGGAGCGAATTGGGCTTCGACCCAACAAGGCGGAGATCCCATATTGGTCCATTTTTTGTGAACTTCTTCTACAATAACTTCATATCAAGGTCAACATGCAGAATAGGACTCGTTATCATACCTCGGCACCTGCACTAGGCGCCCCTCCCCTCTCATAGTCTGTTTCGGCTTGACTTTAATGGTACATTGTCAGACAAAAAGGTTAATATTATGTATCCATTTCGAGAAGGAGGCAGGAAATGAGGGCTTGCTTTAAGAAGATTTCCGAAGTTGAATGGGAAGACCACTTTATGACCGACAACGGCAGAATAAAATGGATCTATACCCGTGAAAAGGATAACTCCCCGATTACGGTGATGAATATCCATTTGAAAAAAGGGGTAACGCTACCCGAGCATCGGCATCAGGATCAACCGGATCTGATACACGTCCTCGAGGGTAAGGCAACCATGTTCATCGAAGGTGAAGGCGAATTCCCTTTGGAAGCCGGAATGGTGGTTCTGGTACCGCCCAACACCCTGCATACCATCAAGAATGTTGAAGAAGACGTATACCTTTACAATGTGTTTTCTCCTGCAATGAAATAAATCATCATGTCCGCACGATTACTCACACGGAGGCCTGGGTGAGTTGATCATCTAAAGCAGAAAGAAGCCAATAATTGACCGGGCTCAAGCCGGCGGTCCAGCAGGATGGAGACTTAAGCGAGGGTGAACTTGTCCACTATTTCTTTGAGATCCGTGCCTTTTTTTGCCAGCTCGAATGCCGTTGTGTTCACTTGTGTGCCGACCTCTTCCACATTATGACTGGCGGAGCTGACTGCTGTTATGTTAGTAGCGATGGATCCGGAAACTTCGGCAATTTGAGATATATTTTCTGCAATTTCATTTGTCACGGTACTCTGATCTTCCACCGATCTTGAAATTCCTTCTACGATGCCGTTAACCTCTGCAATAACCTCTGTGATCTCTCCGATTACTGAAACCGCAGATACCGTACTCGACTGCATGGTTTCTATCTTGGCTCGAATTTCCCCTGTGGCCTCATTAGCCTGCTGGGCGAGCTCCTTGATCTCACTGGCTACCACGGCAAATCCCTTTCCGGCGTCCCCGGCGCGAGCAGATTCAATGGTGGCATTTAATGCCAGGAGTTTAATCTGATCAGCGATATTTTCAATGGCATCCATCACCTGCTCTATTTCAGCGGCAGCCGCATTCAACTCATCCACCTTTTGAGAAGCATTCTTAGAACTGTTAACGGCACTGGTTGTCACCTGTCGGGCTTTATCGGAGTCTTGGGCAATGGTTTGGACCGTGGTAGACATTTCCTCGGTGCTGGATGAAACCGTATTCATGTTGGAGCTCATTTCTTCAGCAGATGCAGCTACAGTAACGGATCTTTCACTCAATTGACCCGATTCTGTGGACATGGTCTGGCTCACGCTGGTGAGAACCGAGGAGCTGCTGTTCAGCTCCTCGGAATGGGTTGCAATCGTTTTTATTGTATCACGAAAAACCCCGGTCATTCGGACAAAGCTCTTGGATAACACATCTGCTTCCGATCGAATTTGGACCTCATTTGTGAGATCTCCAAGACTCAGGGCATCTGCTGCCTGCGATACTTCATTTAGGTATGAAATCATGCCCCGAAAACTGTCGGCCAGTTTGCCGATTTCATCCTTGGATTGATAATCGACCTTTTGGCCGATATCACCCTGCTCGATTTTTCCTGCGAGTTCCGCCATGAGACGAACAGGTTTCAACACACGTTTGAAAATGACGATCCCGGATAAGATGATAATGCAGATGATAAAAATGTTCGAACAAACAATTAGATATGCTTCTATAGTCTTGAGACGATTTACCGAAGCGTAGCTTCTGGCTATCTCTTCCTGAAGTATGTTGATATAACCGCCCAACATCGGTTTCATATCACTGTTTGCCGGTATGAGTTGGTCTTCAAAGATCTCCTCTTTGGCAGTAGTGTCTTCGGAAGCGATTATTTCTCTTGCGAATTGATGAACCGCTCCGTGTTTTTCTCTGAGGGCTTCCAGTTCTTTTGTTTCGGCTTCGGTTCGAGCTTCAACAGAGTGAAGCGCTTTGCCGAATTCACATTCCAACGGATCCAACACTCCTTCAAAAGGCCATCCTTCTTTCACATGATCACCAAGGGCTTCGATCCATGTTAAAAACTCCAAATATTTCATGCTGAGAAGGTCTTTATCCCTGATGTATTCTTCCTGTTTCTCCTCGGCGAAGTGATGGATTCTCATCATGAAACCGATGGTCAGCGTACAGAAGATGCAGATCAGCACGATTACCGAGACCACCAAGGCCGTTCTTTTCGTCAAGCTCATTTTCTATCTTCCCCCAGCCGGTTCACCCCATGGTCGGATATGTTCGATACGGAACGTTTAACAGGATTTTTCCGGATTCCGATCAGGATTTCGGTATCATCACTTTGAATTCAACAGGGTCCAGCACCTTACCCGACCGCATAATATTCACTTTGACAAACCAGTGACCCGGCATGGCAAAGTTCAGCATTGAACTGTACTTATCATCCTTAACCCGGGCTTTTGTTCTGTATTTCATGGGCGGCATGTTGTTCATGGGCTGCATGCCGTATTCTACCTTGATTTTGGCATCAACAACGGGTTTTCCAGCAGCATCGGTGATCGCTATTTTCAGCCGGTTCTTCCCCTTAAACGGTGTGCCCTTTTCAAAATCCGCCTTTACCTTAAGATCAGCCACGGTCTTTTCCACGGGAAAGCTTGCTGCAACGGCTAATCCTGAAAAGATAAAGAAGCCGGCAACCAGGAACAGTAATAAATGATATGCTCTGATTTTCATTAGAATCCTCCTCTATTAAGATTGTTTCCTATTAATATATATGCATATCGGACAAATATATTATTCCTTTAATCTACAGTTAATTAGTAGAAATTACTCGGAATAATGACATCATATTTCAGAACCTCGAGGCACCAAAAGGATATTGCCTATGCGGGTCTGAAATAGTAATGTGATCGCATTCTAATACATGGCAGGCATTTAAAAAAGACAGGAAAAATGGAGGTTTAAAAAATGGGAGATTTAAACGACCTGTTAAACGGTTTTGTAGACACGCACATTCACGCGGGGCCGGCTTTGCTACCGCGGGAATTCGATTCGTGGGATCTGGTTCAGCATGCAGTAGAACACAAATTTAGAGCCGTTGTCGTTAAAGATCACCACATGCCGAGCATGGGCCTTGCCCGAATCATTCAGGATCATTATCCCGATGAGAATATCAAAATTTTCGGCAGCATGACATTAAACAACACGGTGGGAGGGTTAAACCCCCAAGCAGTGGAAACGGCAATCAATCTCGGTGTAAAAATCATCTGGCTCCCCACCATATCGGCACGCCATCACCACAAAATGCATGAAGCCGCCGGTTTTCCGAAATCGAAACAAACACCGCGGGTAAAGGATACGCCCATTGAATGCCTCGGCACCAACGGACAACTCACATCCTCCCTCGAAGAGGTTCTTTCTGTTCTTGCCGATCATCCGGATGTTGTCCTGGCCACCGGTCATGTGAGCCCGAAAGAGGTGAATGCGGTTGTCCACCGAGCGAAAGAGCTGGGTGTCCAGCGAATCATCATCACCCATCCGCTTTTCATGGTGGAGGCTGAAATGGATGATATGAAAAGCTGGGCAGAGCTTGGTGCTTATCTGGAATTTACGGCAATCAACTCCTTTCTCGAATCAAAGCTCTACACCTTGCCTCCGGCTAAAATCGCTGATGTGATCCGATCCATCGGATCCGACCGAATCATCATTTCCTCGGATGCCGGACTGGGCAACAACGGTTGGCCCTTTGAAAACGTGGGCAAGGTACTTGAACTACTGAGAGCCGAAGGGATTGCTGATGGCGACCTTAGAAAACTGGTGGTGGACAATCCCGCACAACTTCTAGGAATATAGAAAACGACAAATATTGACTTCCGCTTTCGGGTATACAATATCATGTATATCTATTCGCGAAGCGATTATCACCTTTAGCCGAGCAAGTCGGTCGGCTAAAATGTCTATCCAGTGAAATGTGAAGCATATTTCACTGGGGTCTGTGTCCATCTGTGTGCGTCTGCGGCTAATATGATTAAAAGAGGAGGCCGATATGCTAAAAACCAGGATAACCGAATTATTCGGCATCGAGCGCCCCATCGTCCAAGGCGGATTAATGTGGATCGCAAGAGCGGAACTCGCATCCGCCGTGGCCAACGCCGGCGGTATCGGGTTTATGACAGCCCTTACCTTTCCCGATGCAGAGGCATTACGTGCGGAAATCAGAAAGTGCCGGGAGATGACGGATAAGCCCTTCGGCGTCAATCTTACTTTTCTTCCGTCCCTTCGTACAATCGATTACCCGGCATACATCGACGTCTGTATTGAAGAGGGCATTAAGTTTATCGAAACGGCGGGAAGAAACCCCGAACCTTACATGGAGCAGCTCAAATCAGCCGGAATAAAGGTGGTTCACAAGTGTACGTCGGTACGTCACGCCATCAAAGCAGAGAAAATCGGCTGCGATGTGGTGAGCATCGATGGATTCGAAGCTGCCGGGCATCCCGGTGAAGACGATGTCACCTCCTTGATCCTCATCCCGCTCACACGGGATAATATCAGCCTTCCCATCATCGCCTCCGGCGGTTTTGCAGACGGCCGCGGTCTGGTGGGGGCACTCGGTCTCGGTGCAGACGGAATGAACATGGGTACCCGCTTTGTTGCAACCAAAGAAGCTCCTGTGCACGATAACGTCAAACAGGCATTGATTGATCACGGGGAACGTGACACACGGCTGATCATGCGGTCTTTGCGCAATACCGAGCGCGCACTTCACAATCAGGCCGTTGACAAGGTCCTTGAAATCGAAAGCAAGGGCGATACGAAAATCGAAGATATCGCTCCCCATGTTTCCGGCCTTGTCGGCAAAGAAATGCTCGAAAAGGGGGATATGGAAAAAGGCGTCCTGTCTGCGGGTCAAAGTATGGGGCTTATCCGGGACATTCCCACCTGCCGGGAGCTGCTGGATCGGATAATGGATGAAGCAGAAGAGATAATAAAAGAAAAATTCGGACAAGCGACTACTTAGCCCCTTTGGGAATCTGTGTTCTTTTATATCTCTTATTCACCATACAAACACAGAGCGCAGCTATTTATATATATACTATGTTAACCGGTTCAGGGTTCAGGGTTGAAGATACCGTACCGGTAAATATCAGAGGATTCTTATCTTTATTGTGTCTTAAATATTGCTCACCCAAGGGATTATGCTGATTATTACCGATCTTGATAAGCGTTGATAGAAGTTTCAATCGGTTATAACCTTTGAACACTGAACTCTGAACCTGGAACCAATCAGTTAAGGTATTAATAAAGGAGGCGCCCTTATGTCTATTGCTAAGCTTAGCGGTAAGATTCAAACAGTCTTGGGAGTGATCGAACCGGACCAGTTGGGGATTACTTTGCCCCATGAGCATCTGGTTTCGGACGGTTCGGCCTGGTTTGTGGAGCCCAGCGAAGCAAGCGAGAAGCAAATGGCCCGCGCCAAGGTGAGTTTGGAGACCTTATGGTGGATCCGCTACAACTGGTTCGGCAACCTGGACGATCTGGTCTGTCTGGATGAGCAGGAGGCAATCGAGGAGATGGTCCACTTCGTCCGAGCCGGAGGACAGTCGGTGATAGAGATGAGCAACATTGGGTTAGGCCGGGATCCTCTGGCGCTGGCGCGTATATCCAGAGCCACCGGTCTTAACATTGTCATGGGCTCGGGATACTACGTGGCCGCATCGCTTCCCGCTGATTTTGACCGGAAACCCCAGGAAGTCATCACGGAAGAAATCATACGGGATTTGAGCGAAGGAGTCGGCAATACGGGTATAAAAGCGGGATACATCGGCGAGATCGGCGGCTCCTGGCCGCTTGATCCCATGGAGAAGAAGTCTCTGCTGGCAGCCGCTCAGGCCCAGAAAGAAACCGGGGCCTACCTCAACGTGCATCCTGGCCAAGGCGAAGATGCGGCCTGGGAGCAAGTGGAGATAATGGACGGGGCTGGTGCGGACCTGTCACGGGTCTGCATTGACCACATCGACCGGGCAGTGCGGGAGCGTGAAAATCGCCTGAAGCTGCTTGAGACCGGGGTCACCATCGAATATGACCTTTTCGGTCGAGAGGGATACTATCCGCTTAAGCAGCGCCAAATAGATCTGCCCACCGACCATCAGCGCATAAACGAGATCATGAATTTGATCGAAGCAGGCTACCTGGAACAAAT
>CAYSUA010000262.1:0-2335 GCA_964433795.1 uncultured Desulfobacteraceae bacterium
GGTATCCCATTGGGAGCCGAGGTAACGCCCGCGCATTTCCGGATTCGCCTCAAATCCGCCGCATGCAAGCACCACGGCCCCGGTTCGAAAGGTCACCGGCCCTTGGGGCGTCATTGCCCGGACGCCAACGACCCTTGCCTGGTCGTCCTGCATCAGCTCAGTTGCGGCAGTTTCGTAATGGATCGGCACCCCGTCGTTTTCCAGAAAGCTGAAGTTCCGCGCCTGATGCTCGAATCCTCCGCCGCTCATCAGAACGTTGTTTCCGGCCGTCGGATTTTCGACGTCGGAAACCCAGCTGTGTCCCTTGCTCCGGAGCCACATAATAGTGTTGTAGGATTCTCTCACATGCACCTTGAGCAGGTCCTGGTCGCTCTGGTGGTTTGTGGCACGCATGATCTCGTCCCACAGGTCGGCTTCGGTGCGTTTCGGAAGCTGTTGGGCGATGGCATCGAGTTCCTGTTTCGTAACATTCTCGATCAGGGGGGCCACGTCCTCCACGCTGTTATAAACAAAGCGCATATGAGCCGTCAGCGTGCTGTTTCCTCCCCGCTCGCTTTTGGAAGCCTTTTCAAGAATTCCGACTTTGGCTCCGCGCTCTCGCGCCGCCAGGGCCGAACATAAAGCCGCGTTTCCTCCGCCAACCACAAGAACATCGTAGTGTAGTTCCTGTACCATCCACCCCTCCTTTCCGTGAAAAAGAAATTTGAGAGATCTTAAAACCTATTGTTTTTAAGCATGATGTTACTATTGTATATGTTGCACATCTACTGAATACTTAACCCCTATGGGGTTGTCAAGGTGCATATAATTAGGCCTTCGTTATGTTCTCTATTACCTGGACCGCTTCGCTTGGGATTACAATCTCGATTGAACGGTACTGCGTTAATTTCAGGAGATGCCGATCCCCTGAAATGATGAGATGGGCATGATGGGTTTCAACCATGGCAAGAAATATATTATCGAACCGATCCGCTTTAATTACGTTTGGTATATTTTCCACATCGGGGACAAAATGGACGAGGTTCAGGAAATACGCGAAGAATTCCTGGGGGGTTACATTCAGAACCGATAATCTCTGCAGGAATCTTTCATATTGGATGACCCGTCTTAATTCTTCCGCAGTGCTTTCGCATGCCGGTATTTCGAGCCGGCCGTCCCGCGCCCATTTCATGATCCGGTTTGGCGGGCCGCCCCAGAGAAGACCTGAGATCACGACGTTCGTGTCGGCCACGACCCTCATGATATTTTCCGAATGTTGTGAACAATCCGTGAGATTTCCTGCAGTTCTGGTTGCGCCGAATCCTGGGTTTCAGCAGCTCGATCAAGCAAATCCGAAGGGGTTTCTTCAAACGGAACAATCTTGAACAACGGTTTGGATCGTTTGAGAATAACGATTTCCCCCCAACGCTTCAGGTCTTCGGCAATTGACGGCAAACGATTGCGAAATTCTTTTGCGCTTAAATATCTCGGCATGCTTCAATCCTCCAAAAAGTTTAATTTAAGTTAAACTTTAGTTAAATTTTAAGTCAACTTAATAATTCATATAAATTACATCTTATGCGAGCATGGGAGATGCTCACCAATCCTAAATGCCTTGCTATTGTGATGGGAAAGGAAAAGCGATAAACTCCGTATCGATAAATATTCATGAAAAATATTCCTGCTCCATCAATCTTAATATCAATCGAGAGGTGAATATGCGGTTAAAAGGCGGCTACACGAACTACGGAGAATCCATCGGCATTCTGATGTTGGACACGCGCTTCCCGCGCCCGCCGGGTGATATCGGCAACGCCCGCAGCTACGACTTTCCGGTGCGATACAAGATCGTTAAGAACGCCTATACCGACCGAATCATGGGCCACTCACCGGATCCCGGGTTGATCGAGTCTTTTGTCGAAGCCGCGCGGGAACTCGAGTCCGAGGGCGTGAAAGCCATCACCACCAGCTGCGGCTTTCTGGCCCCCTTCCAGAAGCATCTGGCTGAAGCCGTGAATATTCCGGTCTTTGTTTCCTCCCTTTTGCAGGCGCCGCTGATTCACGTCATGATCGGAGGCAACCGGCCTATCGGTATTTTCACCGAGCGGGCGGAGTTCATGAACGACGACCACTTCAAGGGTGTCGGCTGGTCGTCGGAGACGATTCCGGTCTTTGTGAAGGGAATGAAACCGGATGCGGCTTTCCCGAAGGTCTATATCGGCAACAGCAATGAACTCGACACCCGGGTGCTCATCGCCGAGATGGAGGAGATGACCCGCGAGTTCATTAAGGAGTGCCCGGACGCCGGCGCCATCCTGTTCGAGTGCACGAACATGTGCCCGTTTGCATCGCACGA
>CAYSUA010000262.1:2345-8272 GCA_964433795.1 uncultured Desulfobacteraceae bacterium
TCAACACCCTGATCCACTGGGTCCACAGATCTGTGGAGCCGCTCCGTTTCCTGGATTAACGCTGTTTTTTGCCCCCAAGGGGTGGAATCGGCAAAATTAATGATCATCTTTGAAATTAAAGTGATTTATTGAAAAAACAGCGCAACAAGCAAAAATGAATTTTCGAATATTACTCATACACGCGTATCTTTATATTCCGTACGGTTTAAACAAAATCACCGGAACCGGCGCCTTTGGCCGCAACAGTGCGGAGTACATCCTCAACCCCATTCAAGCAGACGGCAATGCGCTTAAGGCAGGGCTTCTAAAACACCATGTAAAACAATTCCATGAATCATCCTGCTCCGTCGCCTCAGTGGTTTCGGCCATCAACGCCATAAGGGACGAACAACCGGATAAGCCCGTCCCCATCAGCCAGATGGATATTCTCAATAAAGTAAAAGCGGCACACTGGAAGGAAAGAATGAGTGCAAGAGGGTACAACGGGAAGCGGGGGCTTCCGCTTCCGGTCCTCGGGGAAGTGGTGAAAAGCAGCCTGGATGCATACGGAATAGCGTATAAAGCCTTTGAAATCGTACAGGCCAAAAAAAATTCCGCTCAGTCAAAAAAGATCAAAGACGTTCTGCTCAAACGGCTTCATGATTTTGAAAAAAAGGGAGACTGCCTGGTCATCGCCCATTTCGACCAGGGGGCATACGTCCCTACCCTGAACATTCCCCACATCTCACCGGTCGGGAGCTTTGATACGGAAACCGAAGACGTCGTCATTCTAGATGTGGACCCGGAGCAGGAAAAACCCTACAAAATCGGTTTTAATACATTCTACAACGGGCTTTCCAGCAACTACAGTCATGTTTTAAGACCGTTCGGGTTTACCAACGGCGGGTACGTCTTCATAAAACTCAGATGAGGCAACACCATTTCCAAAATAATTATCCCTATTGCTTTGGATCGAGCAAAATCTTAAGACCCTCTCCGCTTTCAAACTTTTCAAAAGCGGTTTTCCAATCCGAGAGCGGAAATATGTCTGAAATCAGAGGCTTCAGATCAATTATTCCCTTTCCAAGCAAATTTAGACTTTTTTCCCATGCGGTCCACTTCTGCGAAAACGACCCCGTGACTTTGATCTCTTTGTAAGCAATTTTTTCAAAGTCCACCGTAATCGGCTTCCCGAATAGACCCACTTGAGTATACTGGCCGCGTTTGCGGACCAGTTCCAGGCCGGCAGCCGCGGCCGCACCGGCCCCGGAACATTCGATGACCACATCGGCTCCGATGCTGTCTGACAATTTATTTACGATATCCGCCAAATCTTCGGTCTCGATATCTATGGTATGATCGGCGCCCAGTCCTGCGGCCAGAAGCAAACGGTCGGCATCTTTTGAAATTCCTGCGACCAAAACGATTCCACCTGCTGCTTTCGCTAGCAGCATCGATAAAAGTCCGATAGCGCCCGGGCCAAAAATTATCACCAGGTCACCGGCCACGATTTCCGTCAACTCCATAACACCATGTACACAACAGGCCAGAGGTTCCGTTAGCGCTCCTTCCTGGAAAGAAATATTCTCCGGTAAGCGGTGAAGCAGCCGTGGAGGGACTATCGTGAATTCTGCAAAAGCGCCGTCAGCGGAGTATCCTAAAAATGTTCGATCCGGACACAAATTGTAGAATCCCGTCCTGCAGTATGGACACTTCCCGCAGATCGTGATGGATGTTTCCGAGGTGATACGATCACCAACCCTCCAATCGCCGACCCCTTCTCCCAGGGCGTGGATTGTACCGGCAAACTCGTGCCCGATAATAACCGGCGGCCTGATCGGAATGTTTATACTTCCATCATAGATGTGAAGATCCGATCCACAGATGCCGGCTGCTTTAACTTCGATGCATACTTCTCCGGGACCCGGTTCAGGAATCGGAGCATCCAGCAATTCAACGTTACCGATGCCGGTATCGGTTTTATACAAAGCTTTCATGGAATTCTCCTGACTCTGTTTTCCTCGGTATTATCCATGCATGCTGAAGGCCTTAGGCCATGGGTGAAAACGACGCCGGAATCATGAACTTGTTTTCCATACTGATCATGAACTCCCGGGTCTTGGGCGGCCAGGTATCCAGCTTGAACGACTCCACGCGAATGCGATCCCGTTCTTCATGATTGGCGTACGGCCAGATGTGAACCCACACATTCAGACGGCCCACTTCACTCGACATACAGGCCGCAAGGGGGGACATCTCCAGGCGACCGCCAGCCAGCGCTTCCTGCCAGCGTTCCATCACCGTCGGGATCGAACCGGGCTGGTATTGATAGGTCCGCATCTCATAGACATTGCCGAGCTTCTGGCCGCCGCCCAGTTTCGGCGAAAACGGCGCCGGGCTGAAGATTTCAGACCGCATGGATATAATCAGTTCATGCACCTTGGGGGGCCAGTCCGGTTCCTGCGCTGCCTGAGCGCGAACTTCGGCACGCTGTTTGAGGTTCTCATAGCCCCATATATGGATCACCTGATTCAACGGTCCGATGTCCGTATGCCAGAATGCGGCCAGCTCGGAATATTTCAAACGGTTTGCCAGAGAGGCCTCAAGGCGTTTTTCAAACTCCGAGACAGCCCCGGGTTTGAGGGTATAGGTCCGAATTTCGTAAATCATAATTTTCCCCTTTCATGTTTAAAATTGCCTGGTTATCTGTAAAAGCCAAATGATTACCGGTATAGGCTTTGGAGGTGAGCCCCCCATCCCTTCCCAAGATACTTTCATGATGGTATTAGAAACTTGCTGGCGTTGTACCATTAATTCCCATAGGAGGAAATGGCCATGTCTCTTTTGAAACTATTTTCCGGCCCTTCCCCGGAAAAGCTTGAACAAAAAGGTGACGCCCTGTTCAAAGCCGGGCTCTGGGGCCGGGCGAAACAGGAATATGAACGCGCGCTTCACAAGTTGGAAAAACAGACGGGGCAGGAAAATGACCATCAACAGCAGCTTGCGGCCAAAATTCTCAAGACCCGGGAGGCCCTGGCCCAGGCGCATCGGCAAACCGCCGTAGATCTCATGGACGGCGGTTATTTAGACGATGCGAAAGATATGCTCGCCCTGGCAATTGAGGTCACGGCAGACGAACCGTTCAGACAGGAGCTTGAACAGGACCTTAAAGCGTTGGAGGCACAGCAAAAGCAGAAACCCGATGCGGCCTCGCCCGATCCTTTCTACGGCCTTGCAGATGATGATGATGAACCGCCCCCCGCGTCATCGGAAGACGAATACTTCTTTGCCTTGTTGAGCACGCTGCCCGATGAAGTGCAGGATGCCTATCTCGAATACGGCGAAGACTTTAAAATCGGTTATATCGCGCTGAATAACGGAGACTTTCAAACGGCCGCCAAAAGCCTCTCCCGCTCTATGGAACAAAATCCCGAGCCGGAAAGTTACATACCCCTGGAACTGGCAGCCGCCTATCTGAATCTTGGCAGATCGGCCGAGGCTCAAAACCTGCTCGGAAACTTTCTGGAGCATCATCCGGAGGCCCTACCCGCCTACCAGCTGTTGTGTGAAATCTACTGGGAGCAAAAGAATTTTCACCAAGCCGATGTTCTGCTCGAATCGATTCCCCAAGAGTTTGCCGAGTCCCTGGCCATTGTGCTCCTTAAAGGCGAAACCCTCTTTCAAGCCGGAAATTTTGAAGCAACCGGGGATTACTATCACGGCGTTATAGATACCTATGGCTGGGACGACACCGTTGCCCGCGAGCTTGCAAAAGCCTGCGAGGCTCAGGGCGAACCAGACCGCGCCCGCGATATTTACAAGGAAATAATGGACCGGTGCACCAGCTGCCACAGCCGAGTCGACCCGGTCGTCAAGCACAAGTATGCGGAGCTCTGTTTTGGAGCCGGCATAACCGGCACCGATATACTGGAAATGTACCTCTCCCTTGCCCGGGAGATCCCGGGAAATGAGGCCCATTACTTTGACAGGATCAGCCGGATTTACACAGACCAGGGCAATGCATCCGAAGCGGACCGTTTCCGCGCCTTTTCGGCACGGGCGCAGGCAGAGCAGGAGGAATAACACATAACCCAACTTGAAATGGAGGTAGCCAATGAAGATCGGTTTTATAGGACTGGGCAACATGGGAGGCGGTATGGCGGCCAATATACTGGCGGCCGGCTACCCGTTGACCGTAAATGATCTGCGACCGGAAACAGCCGAACCGCTTTTGAAAGAAGGCGCATCCTGGGCTGACACACCCAGGGAAATGGCGGAAACAAACGAGGTAATATTCACCTCCCTTCCCGGCCCTCAGGAAGTAGAAGCGATTGTAACCGGCAAAGACGGCATAATGGACGGCATCCGAGCGGGCAGTGTTTTAATCGATCTCTCTACCAACTCCCCATCGCTGGTTCGCCACATTTACAGCCTGTTCGAAAAGAAGGGCGCCCACGTGATGGACGCACCGGTAAGCGGAGGAGTTGAGGGAGCCAGAACCGGAAAGCTTGCGGTGATGGCGGGCGGGGACGAGGAGATCTTTCAGCAATGCAAGCCGCTTCTAGATACAATCGGGGATCAGGTGAGTTACACCGGCAAGATCGGCTGCGGTTCTGTCAGCAAGCTCATGCACAATTGTATCCAGTACAGCATGCAGGCCATCATGGCCGAATGCTTTACACTCGGGGTTAAGGCGGGGGTGGAACCCAAAGCGCTTTGGCAGGCGATTCGCGGCGGCGCCGTGGGAAGATCGGTTTATTTAAACCGCATTCTACCGGACACCTACTTCCGCGGACACTTTGATCCGCCCAACTTTGAACTCCGATTGGCCTTTAAAGACGTTAGCCTGGCAATGTCGCTGGCACGGGAATTTGACGTTCCCATGGCCATGGGCAATCTAGCCCTCCAGGAAATGATGTCCGCCATGAATCGGGGATGGGGTAACAGGGACAGCCGTTCGGCCATGCTGCTGCAGGAAGAGCGTGCCGGGGGGATCGAGGTCCGTATACCCGATGAAATAAACGATCAGGCGGAATGATACGGCATGGTTGAGCAGTCAAACACCGGCGATTTAAGCCAACCGGATTCAAGCTACCGGTGGCTTATACTTTCCGTGTTGACGGTGACTCAGATCGGCGCCTCCATAGCCGCCCTCTCCTTCGGTCCGCTCGCCCCGTTTTTGCAGGAAGCCCTGAACATGACCAGAGCGCAGGTGGGCCTATGCACGTCTTCCCTCTATTTGGGCTGCGTCCTGGTGGCCATTCCTTCGGGCCGCCTGGCGGATCGTATCGGCGTTCGACTGGTGCTTTTTATCGGCCCGGCTCTGATGGCGCTCTTTTTTCTGGCGATTTCCCGAACCACCTCCCATCTGACGCTGTGGGTGATGGCCCTATGCGCCGGAATCGGGTACGGCGTTATCAACCCCTCTACATCCAAGGCGATCATTTACTGGTTTTCAGTCAAGGGAAGAGCCACCGCCTTCGGTATCAAGCAATCAGGAGTAACGGCAGGCGCCGCCATCGCTGCGGTAATGCTCCCCGCACTATGCCTGTCGCTGGGCATGCGAACAGCTATTTTCATTATGGGAATCATTGTCATGGTCCTTGCGGTCCTCTGTTATGTACTGAACCGTGATTTTCCCGCGTCAACCGGCATGGCTGACGACAAGCAAGTGGAATATAGAGGCATACGCCATGTGATCACCAATCGAAATATCATCTTGTTGAGTCTTGCAAACCTCCTTTACTCCAGCCTGCAGCTTTCTTTATCAACCTATTTGGTACTATACCTCAAAGAGAAACTACTCATACCGGTCGTAATGGCCGGAATGTATCTTGCGGTTGCGCAGATCTGCGCCGGCGGAGGACGCGTGGTCTGGGGGCTTGTCAGTGATCATCTGTTCGGCGGGGAAAGAAAGATCGTGCTGATCATCATCGGCATCATTACAA
>CAYSUA010000263.1:0-8269 GCA_964433795.1 uncultured Desulfobacteraceae bacterium
TTGATTTTGCGGGAAATGAATTAGACTGACACGTTAAGTCTTGTCGTTTAGGTGACAGGCGGATATCCATCCTGAAGTGATTTCCCGAAGCTTCGGCTGCTCTTCGCTGCAGCGACCGAATGCGTGGGGGCAGCGGGGGTGAAAATGGCATCCCGGGGGCGGATCCAGGGGTGAAGGAATTTCTCCCTTGATCGGTTCGAATTGCCGACGACGGGTTTCAAGCCGCGGAACTTCGTGAAGCAGGGCCTGGGTGTAAGGGTGATTGGGTTTTGCAAAAAGCGCTTCGTTCTCTGTCAGTTCCACGACTCGACCGAGGTACATGATGGCCACACGGTCGGCTAGATGCTCCACCACACCCAAATCGTGGCTGATGAAAAGATAGGTCAATCCCAGGTCCTCACGAAGTTTCATGAAGAGGTTGAGCACCTGTGCCTGGATGGAGACATCAAGTGCCGCCACCGCCTCGTCGCAAACGATAAACTCCGGCTGAACCGCCAATGCCCGTGCAATTCCGAGGCGCTGCCGCTGGCCGCCGGAGAACTGATGGGGAAACCTGCGCTTGAAGCTCGGATCGAGCCCCACCCGCAGCATTATATCATCCACATACGCATCGATATCAGAGGCGGAAACGAAGCCGTGTACCAGGGGTGCTTCGCCGATAATATCCCGTACCCGCATTCTCGGGTTCAACGAGGCGAAGGGATCCTGGAAGATCATCTGGACCTTGAGAGACACCTTTCTTGCTTCTTCCGGGGGCATGTCGGTTACATTTTGCCCGTTAAAGAAAACCGTACCTTCACTCTGCTCCAACGTGCCGGATACGATTCTCCCCAAAGTGGATTTGCCGCAGCCGGATTCGCCAGCCAAACCCAGTACTTCGCCGTTATCCACGAAAAGATCCACCTCATCCACGGCCCGGACGACCTGCTCCTTCACGTTGGCTCCAAAATAATTAGCAATTTTCTCGGCCAGGTCGAGGGTTTTTACAAACCGTTTGGTAACATTTTTCAGTTCAATGATAGGGGCACTCATAACGTCTCGTCCAAATGGGGGTGGAAACAGCGCACTTCACGTCCATCAAACGGCGAAGTGATCTCCGGTGCTTTCAAACAAGCATCCCCGGCCCGGGGGCATCGCGGGCGAAAAGCGCACCCGTCCGGCAGGTTGAGCAAAGAAGGCGCCATTCCCGGAATCTGGGTCAGTTCTTCTCCCCGCCTGCTGTGGCCCGGTACCGAACCGATTAAGCCCCGGGTGTAAGGGTGAAGCGGCCGGTCGAGAATCGAGTCCACATCTCCCGACTCCACGATTCGCCCTGCATACATGACACAGATTCGGTCCACAAGGCCGGCGATTACCGTGAGATCGTGGGTGATCCAGATCAGAGCGGTGGATGTTTCGCGACAAAGCTTTTGAACCTCATAAAGGATTTGTCCCTGAATGGTTACATCCAGGGCCGTGGTGGGCTCGTCTGCGATGATCAGGTCCGGTTTGTGGAGCAGTGCGATGGCAATGGAAACCCGCTGGCGCATGCCTCCTGAGAACTGATGCGGATACGCCTTGAGCCGTTCATCCGGTGACGAGATTCCTATTCGGACCAGGGCTTCCCGACACCGGTTCAAGGCATCTTCCCGACTGATTTTCTCGTGGGCGGTAATGGCTTCGATCATCTGGGTATCGATACGCAGCACCGGGTTCAGGGTCATCATGGGATCCTGAAAAATCATGGCGATCCGCTTCCCTCTGAAGCGGTGCATGTCCTCCTCCGGAAGCCCCACGATATCGTTCCCCTTAAAAAGGATACTGCCGTTCACCACCCTGCCCGGGGGATCCACCAGGCCCAGGATGGAAAACCCGGTAACGGTCTTGCCGCAACCCGACTCTCCCACCAGCCCCAGGACCTCACCGCGGTTGACGGCAAAGGTCACACCATCCACCGCTTTTACGATGCCCTGTTTGGTAAAAAAATAGGTTTGGATGTCTTCAATGACCAGGGTAGAATTGTTATTCAACCGTTTTCACTCCTTACCGCTGAAGTCTTGGATTGAGGACGTCACGCAATTGGTCCCCCACCAGATTGATGCTGACAACGGTGATCAGCAAAGCGATGCCGGGGAAAAAACTGATCCAGTATTTCCCGCTCATCATGTATTCGAATCCGTTTGAAATAAGCAATCCCAAAGAGGGTTCGGTCACCGGAAGTCCGATTCCCAAAAAAGAAAGGGCGGCCTCAAGCAAAATGGCATGGGCCACCTGAACGGTACCCACCACAATGAGCGGCGGCATCACGTTAGGCAGCAGGTGTCGGAACACGATCCGCCGGTTGCTCAGCGCCAGGCAGTGTGCGGCTTCGATATATTCCTTGCTCCGCTCAACCAGCGCGCTGCCGCGAACGGTTCGGGCATAGTAAGCCCATTGTACGGCAATCAGCGCGATGATGATCTTGTCCACCCCTTTTCCGAGAATGGCCATGAGCATCAGTGCGATCAGGATTGTGGGAAAACTGAGCTGGAGGTCTACGATCCTCATGATGACGGCATCCACCCGCCCCCCGAAATAGGCGGCTGCGAGTCCGATGGTCGCCCCCAGACAAAGCGCGATAACCCCACTCATTACACCCACCCCGAGACTGGTTCGAAGCCCGTAAAAGATGGCGCTCACCATGTCCCGGCCCTGATCGTCAGTTCCCAGCCAGAATTTCATGCCGGTCATGCTCTCCGAGCCCGGTGGCAGCCGGCCGTCCATAATATCGATGACGGCCAAATCGTAAGGATCCTGTGGCGAAATCAGCGGGCAAAACACCGCCACAAACATAATGACGGCGAAAACGAACAGGGCGCCCACCGCGACCTTGTTGTCCGTAAAATCCGAGACAAACCGCCGGAGGTTGGTTTCCTCATCGGGCACAGCCGGTGCGGTGATGTCGATTGCAGAAGAAGAATCGGTTTCGGGGATAGCCGTCATGCCTTTATATCCTGGAGTCGAACCCGCGGATCGAGCACCGAATAGAGGATGTCGACCACGAGGTTGATGGTTACAAACATGACCACGGTGATGATGAGATAGGCCACCATGATCGGTCGGTCCAGCAGAAAGATGGAATCGATGATCAGCTTGCCCATCCCGGGCCAGGAAAAAACGGTTTCGGTGATCACGGAAAACGCGATCAGGTTGCCGAGTTCAAGCCCGATTACGGTAACCACCGGAATGAGAATATTCTTTAAAACGTGTACCAGCACCACCCGCCTTGGGCTGATGCCCTTGGCCCGGGCAAACTTGACATAATCCTGTAGAATCACCTCCCGGGTGCCGGCTCGTGACAGCCGGATGACCAGGGACAGTTTGAGCAAGGCCAGGTTGATGGCCGGCATGAGCAGGTGTCTGATACCGTCCAGGGTCAGAAAACTCACGTCGATCCCTAAAACCCGAACAGTGGCGCCCCTGCCGGTGGCCGGCAATATCCCCAGCACCACGGCGAAAAGCAGTATCATCATGATTCCCACCCAGAAGGTGGGCAGGCTGAACCCCAGGATGGAGCCGCTCATGATGGTTTTAGAGACCGGGGATTCGGGCTTCAATCCGGCCCACAAACCGAGGGGGATACCGATAAATACCGACATAAAAAGGGAACAAAAGGCCAGCTCAAGGGTTGCGGGCATGCGCTGGACGATGAGTTTCAGCGCCGGCTCACCATAGACAAACGACTCGCCGAAGTCCCCCCTAAACGCGTTTTTCACAAACACCAGATACTGCTGCCACAAGGGAAGGTCGAGACCCAGTGCTTTGATGGCCCGCTCCATCTCCTCCTGATCAAACTCCGGGTTGATCAGGATGTCCACGGGGTTTCCGATGACGTTTACACCGAAGAAGACGATCAGCGACATGATCACGATGACCAGGGCCGCCTGCATGCTTCTCCGGATGATAAATACGGACACGTTATTCCCTCCGCCTATAACTCAGCAGAAGCGAAAAATGATCTGCTGAAAAAAGACGGGCGGCTCCGTTCGTTTATGAGAGCCGCCCGTTGCTGCATAATGCCTCTGTTATTTCACAATGATGCCCATGGCAATCGTATACTCATCGGTACGGGGTGTATAAGCCAGGCCTTTTCGGGTGGCCCAGGTATTTACCTGATAATGCAGAGGAATAATCCCCAGATCCCCGATGGCGATCTCGGTGGCCTGCTGTAATATCTTTTCGCGCTTGGCATCATCCACGGTTGCCAGTGCCTGCATCACCAGTTTGTCCACTTCGGGATTGGAGTAGCGGCCGCGGTTTGAAGCGCCGGTTCCCTTTGACTTGTCCCAGGTCGTAAGCAGAGACTTGAGCGGTGACGACGCCTCACCGGTCCCGGCCCCCCAGCCCACCAGAATGAAGCTGAAGGCCGGTGTCCCGTTGGGACCGCCCCGTGATGCTTTACTGAAGTATACGGATCTCGGCATGGTTTCCACCTGGGTTTTGATGCCGATCCGGGTCAGCATCTGGGCGATGGCCTGGGCGATCTTGTGATCGTTGATATACCGGTCGTTCGGCCCGTGAAGGGTGATACCGAAACCGTTGGGATAACCGGCATCTGCGAGGAGTTTCTTCGATGCCTCGGGATCGTAGGTTTCCGGTTTCAGGCTGGGGCTGACGCCGAAAAATCCCTCGGGCAGAAGTTGTCCTGCCGGAAGTGCCACTCCCTCCATGACCCGTTCGACGATGGCCGGGCGATTGATGGCCTTGGAAATGGCTTTACGTACCCGCAGATCCTTGAGCGGGTTCTTGCCGCCGGTACCGGTAATATACGGTGAGTTGTCACGGTCGTGGTCCTGGTGCAGATAGATCACCCGATTGGAGACTCCCTGAGAGATAACGACATTGGGCTCCTTCTTAAGCTTCGCGATATCGGCGGTGGGCACCACATCGATCATGTCCACATCTCCGGCCAGAAGGGCGGCCACCCGCGTCGGGTCCGAACGGATCGGTTTGTAAATTACCTTATCGAATTGAGCCTTCTTGCCCCAATAATCCGGATTTCGCACAAAAATCAACCGATCAGCAGGCACCCATTCCACGAATTTATACGGGCCGGTTCCAATGGTGGCTTTTCCGGAATTGTAATCGCCTGTGGTTGCGCCCTCACCATATTTCCGTGAAATAATATTGATGGTGGAAACCTCGTTGGGTACCAGCGGATGAGGTTTCGGGGTAATGAAGTGAATGGTATGATCATCGATCTTCTTTAAGGTTTTCCCCTTGGTGTAAAGGGCAAAGGATGACGGGCTTTTCGGCACTGCAGGCGCCCGCTCCCAGGTGAAGATGACATCGTCGGCCGTAAACGGAGAACCGTCGTGCCATTTAACGCCCTTTCGGAGCTTGAACTCCCAGGTGGTGTCGTTGATCGGTTTCCACGATTCCGCCAGTCCTGGCTTCAGCTGCTGCTTTTCATTCGTATGGATCAGGCGGTCGAAGATATACCTGGCAATAGCGTTGTTCGGTCCCAGGTTGTGATAGTGCGGGTCAATGGATGAAGGCTCCAGCTTGCCTCCGATGGTAATTTCCAGAGCCGCAGCCGTACCATAGACCAGAACCATCGATAAAAAGACTCCGATGATCATCTTAGTGATACGTTTCATGGTCCACCTCCTTAGTTTGATAATTAGTCGTTCATTAATCAATACGTACGAACCGTTACGCTAACACCGGACTGTGCGTAAAAATAAAACCAACCACTTTTCAAACGCCGTACGCCACTACGGGCATCATTTGTAACACGTTTGTAATCGAGCGCCACCGGATGAAACTCTCTGGAGATGATCGGATAAAGAGAGTAAACAGCTTATACTTGTCCGATTCAGTGTGTCAACTGTTTTTGTATGATTCGGCCTTAACTCTCTCTTGCAATTGCCAAATCTTTTCTATAAGTTAGCAGGCTCTGTAATAAAATAAATCGGATGAAAATCTAGGAGGATTCATGACGGAAAAACTCGATTACAAAGAAGATGTGGAAAGACCCATTGCCGTATTCGACACCAGTCTGGGTGTCTTTGAAGCCGAACTCTATGCAAAGGAATGTCCGGAGACGGTCTGGAATTTCATTAATCTTGCCGAGGGAAGGCAAGAGACCGATAAGGGCGGAAATTATTTCGATGGTCTGATTTTTCATCGCATCATTGAAGGATTCGTCCTTCAGGGCGGCTGCCCGGAGGGAACCGGTATGGGTGACCCGGGATACCGTTTTAAAGACGAATTCGATCCCGCCCTTCGACACGATAGTGCCGGTGTGCTCTCCATGGCCAATTCAGGGCCGGGAACCAACGGCAGTCAGTTTTTTGTCACCCTGGATGCAACCCCGCATCTGAATAACCGGCATTCTGTTTTCGGCAAGGTGATTAAGGGGATTGAGGTGGTAGAAAAAATCGGTGCCGTCAAAACCGGCGCCGGAGACAAACCCCTGGAGCCGGTGGTCATGAACACGGTTACCATTAAACGGTGACCTTTTTCCCAATCAAAATGCTGGAGGTGCAATATGCGCTTGAAAGACAAGGTAGCGATTGTAACCGGTGGGTCGGGGGGTATCGGAACTTGCACATGTGAACGCCTGGCCGCTGAAGGTGCAAAGCTGGTCATTGCGGAAATCGAGATTGAAGGCGCCAACCGGCTGGCGGATCGGCTGAATGAAGCAGGACATGAAGCGAAGAGCATGCAGGTTAACGTCAATGAATTGGAAGAAGCGCAGCAGCTCGCTCAATTCACTTTGGATACGTTCGGTCAAATTGATATCCTGGCCAATATCGCAGGTGGCTCGGCCGGCGTCTTTCTTAAATCCAAACACAGTATTTTTGCCGAGTCCACTCAAGAACGGTGGCATGAAGTCATCAATGTGAATCTTTATGGTGCGATGAACTGCACGCGTGCCGTAATCAATCATATGATCGAAAGACGAACCGGAAAGATCATCAATTTTGCATCCATCGCCGGTATGGTGGGTATGCAAAAAGCAGCCGAATATTCGGCGGCCAAGTCCGGGATCATGGGATTTACAAAAACCCTGGCCAAAGAATTAGGCCCGTACGGAATCAATGTAAATTGCATCTCTCCCGGTGTTATCGGGACAGAGCGGGTCCGGAACATGCCAAAGGAAATGGTAGATCAATGGCTGGAGGGGATTCCGCTGGGAAGAATCGCCGATCCCGATGAAATTGCCAGTGTAACGGTATTTCTCGCGTCGGATGATGCCAGTTATATCACGGGTGCGAATATTCCGGTGGAAGGCGGGTTGACGCTGGGGCCTAAAGGCTTCTAAAAGCTGTCTTCAAAATGCAAATACAGCTCAATCGCTATATTATTTTCATGACCAGTTTTCCGACACCCTTTTTCAACATGGAGAGTCTTTCAGCCAGTCCATAAGACAGGTCCACATCTCTGCCTGCTATGTAGGGGCCCCGGTCTGTAACCGTTGCTTTTTCAACTTGTCCGGTTTCCGGGTTTTTTAATTCAACTTGTGTGCCAAAGGGCAGATCTTTGTGAGCGATGGTATTGGCATGCATATCAAAGGGTGTGCCGTTGGCCATGGCCCTCCCGTGATATGTTTCTCCATACCAGCTGGCCACCACATTTTGAGTACCCTGAAAGGACTGCTGTCTCACCCGAATCTTCTGGCCCGGCCTGATGTGTCGGGGATTTTCGATGTTGTTGTCTCGGATCAGGTCATCAATATTGACATGAAATCGTTTTACAGCCAGCGCCCAAAGGGTATCGCCCGGTTTGATGGTGTATTCGGTCCAGGTCTCTTTCTTTTGGGTATCGACAGTGCTTGAAACAATCGGTTTCTGCTCGGCTGCCCTTTCCACTTTCTGTTTCAATACGGATTCGAAAGAATCTTCTGTTTTGATGACGGCCCCTTCTTTAAGGAACCAGCGTCCGGTCCGGCGGGTTTGACCCACCGCATTCGGATTCATCTGTCGAAGCCTTTCCCAACTGATATTGAATTGTTGGGTCACCTGGGCAATAGTATCCCCCCGTTGCACCTGATAGGACATAATCGTATCCTCCAACCTGATTGTTTAACGTTTCCGAATCAAAAAATAGCAATCTGGATACCCAGAAAGTCCAAGTGAATACAATCGGCTTTGAGATAATCAAGAACAGCAATATTCATACCAGATGAATCGAACGAAAGCCTTTGAACAATGCTAAGGAATCAATTTGCATTTGACATTAAGGACTTAGTTTGACTTCGTAATGTTACGTGTGGTGCGATTTTGGTTCGAAAAATTCTTTTTGT
>CAYSUA010000264.1:0-8251 GCA_964433795.1 uncultured Desulfobacteraceae bacterium
GAGAACGAAGCGCTTTTTGCAGAACCCAATCATCCTTACACCCAGGCCCTGCTCCATGAAGTCCCGCGGCTGGAAACCCGTCGTCGGCAATTCGAACCGATCAAGGGAGAAATCCCTTCTCCTTTAGAACCTCCTCCGGGGTGTCACTTTCATCCCCGCTGCTCCCACGCATTCAGGCGCTGCAGCGAAGAGCAGCCTGAGCTTCGGGAAATCACTCCAGGATGGATATCCGCCTGCCACCTAAACGACAAGACTTAACGTGTCAGTCTAATTCATTTCCCGCAAAATCAAGAAGATGGCCGGAGATCAGGGGATGACTTTTCGAGTTTCTCATGAACTGTTGACACTCAGCTTTGAGGTTTTTAGAGCAAGCCTTTCAGAAAAATTCCCGAACGCCTTGATATTCAAAGCATACCCGTAAAATGACAAGGGTTGAGATATATAGCAGGTACCTGCAATTAGGGACAAGCGTTGATCTGTCAGACATATCGCAGGCTTTGGAGGTGAATGATATCTTAGTGTTTCGACACGATATCTGCACTTCAAAGAATTTCATAATTCACAATTCAAGATGTAAGCCCGGATCCTCTCTTATGTCCCCGTTCCTGCATCCGCTCCGACCAGCCGCTCATAAACCTGGTTCCCCAGCCACCTGGAAACCAACTCCTGCAATTCAGGCTTGCTCATGTACGCTGTGAAAAGCTCTTCATTGAGTTCCATGCGCTCGATAAACAGCGATTCAAGAACTTGTTCAAAAACCAGCTGAAATTTGTCCAAGGAGTTTACCTCGGCCGCTTTTCGCAAAGATTCGTTCTGACTCGCCGCTTCGGCGATCTGATCGAAAAAGAGCTGATCTGCTTCACTCAAGTCACCGCCAAACCGAGCGTTGATGATGTCAATCAGGCGGGAAAGCGTTACGTACTCTTCGCGAGCTTCACCCGTGCCCACCTCACGCGGGCCGTCCAGCGGCATGACATACCCTTCGTTGAGCCTGATAGAACCTTCGCTGATCTTCTGCAGGCGGTAATAATCGAGTTCTACCTCTTCATCAAATTGATATCCCGGACCTGTTTTGCGCTTGGGTAGCTTCAACGCCAAATGTCGCAGAAACGTGAACAGTTTTTCCAGATCACTGTCCTGATACGGAATCACTTGGCTCAAAAAGCTGTATAGATTGCGAAAGGCCTGGGTTTTGCCTCGCCATAATTCGGCCTCTTCTTCCTCGGTATTTTGCAGGTGTTGAAACCGGGCCACCGCCTGATCGAGAATCGCATTCATGTTCTTGTGGTCGGTCGGGCTCTGGCGGCGCTTGGGGGCAAAAAATATCTTGGTGAATACGTCCACTTCGGATTGCAGATATATGCCCGAGGCATCCAGTTCGGCTTTGACCTCGTAAAGTCGATCCGGGTCGACCTGCTCGCCCATGACGGAGCCTTCATAATACTGGCGGAATGCCTCCTGAATCTCGTCAGGGTTGTTTACAAAGTCGAGGACAAACGTATCGTCTTTCAGGGGATGGGTGCGATTGAGGCGTGACAGCGTCTGAACCGCTTGAATACCGGCAAGCCGTTTGTCGACATACATGGTATGCAGCAGCGGCTGATCGAATCCGGTCTGGTACTTTTCAGCCACCAGCAACACCCGATATTCGGGCTTGGCAAAGGAATCCGGCAGTTCTTTTTCTTTGATCCCGAAATTCATGGCCACTTCGGTATAGGTGATGGACGGCAGTTTGTCATCTTCTACAGTGCCGGAAAAGGCCACCAGGGTCTTGATGGGATAGCCTTTCTCAGCAATGTATGAATCAAACGCCTGCTTATACCGCACCGCCTCCAGCCGCGAGCCGGTGACCACCATGGCCTTGGCGCGACCGCCGATCTTGTGCCGGGTATGATGCTGGAAATGCTCCACCATCACCTCGGTTTTCTGGCCGATATTATGCGGGTGCAGCCGCATGAATCGGGCCAGTGCCCGGGCCGCCTTCTTGCGCTCGACGTTGGGATCGTCCTCGGCTTTTTTGATCAGCTTGTAATAGGTCTTGTAAGTCACGTAATTGGCCAGTACGTCTTCGATAAAGCCTTCCTCAATGGCCTGCCGCATGGTGTACCGGTGAAACGGTTCGCCGCCCCGGCCGAAAATGGCCATGGTCTTATGCTTGGGCGTGGCGGTAAAGGCAAAGAAGCTCATATTCGGCTGACGGCCACGTTTGGCCATGGCCCGAAACAGTCGTTCCAGTTCTATTTCGCCTTCTTCCTCGGCAAGCTCCCGGGCCTTCCTGCGCAACTCGGCGCCGCCCAGCACCCCTTTGAGTTCGGTGGCCGTTTCACCCGACTGGGAACTGTGCGCCTCGTCGATGATAACGGCATATTTCCGGGTCGGCAGATAGCTGCGCTCTCCCTCCCCGCGTTCCCCGGCCAGCTTCATCAATTGACCGGAGACAAACGGAAACTTCTGCAAGGTGGTGATGATGATCGGCACTCCGGACTCCAGCGCCTCGGCAAGCTGCCGCGAGTCTTCGTCAATCTTCTGCACCACGCCCTGACGGTGATCGAACTGATAAATGGTGCTCTGCAACTGCCGGTCCAGAACCACCCGATCCGTAATGACCACAACGCTATCAAATATCCGCTCATCCTTTTCGTCGTGAAGTGAAGATAGCCGGTGGGCCAGCCAGCCGATAGTGTTGCTTTTGCCGCTGCCGGCTGAATGCTCGACTAAATAGTTGTGCCCCACGCCTTCTGCACCGGCGGCCGCCACCATCTGCCTCACCGCCTGCAACTGATGATAACGCGGAAAGATCATTGTTTCCTTGCGCACCTTTTTGCCTTCGTCGCTGATCTTTTCCTGAACGTCCAGATGAAGAAACCGCGCCAGCAGGTCAAGCAGGCTGTCCCGCTGCAACACCTCTTCCCACAGATAGGCGGTTTTATAATTGCGGCCCGCCGGGTCCGGCGCGTTGCCGGCGCCTCCGTGATTGCCCCGGTTGAAGGGGAGAAAATGGGTGCCGGAGCCGGCAAGGCGGGTGGTCATGTGCGCTTCTTCCGTATCCACGGCAAAATGCACCAGCGTGCGCTTGGTGAACCGGAAGATCAATTCGCGCGGATCCCGGTCATGGCGGTATTGGCGGACGGCGTCGGCTGCCGTCTGTCCCGAAAGCGGATTTTTCAGTTCCAGCGTTACCACCGGAATGCCATTAACCGACAACACGACATCCAGGGATTTCTCGCTCTTGGGGCTGAAATGCAATTGCCGGGTCAATCCCAACCGGTTGGCCTGATATCGCGCCTCCAGGTCCGGATTAAGTCCGTGGGCCGGGCGAAAGAAGGCAATGCGAAGGGTCTTGCCGAAACATTTGAAACCATGTCTCAGGGTCGTCAGCACACCGTGGGTGTCCATCCATTTGCACAGGGCTTCCAGCACCCGCTCACTTGTCTTTTCGCCATGCAGGGCCTTTAGTTTTTTCCAGGTTTTGGCCTGGGTGAAACGAATAAAATCCAGGGCCACATCGACGAAAATTGCCCGCTCACGGTCGAAGTCTTCGGATGCGAGCGTCTGAAAACCGTCGGCCAGCAACACGACCTCGATGGCGGTTTCAAAGGCGGCTTCAGATGTTTGCTTCATTCAGATATTGCCTCGTTATTGATTCAATGACGAATGAATACTCAGGCAATTCACCATTTCTTGGCTCAGTAACAGCCCGTAACACGGCCCTGAGATCCTCTTCTGATTCCACCAATTGTGGATTAAGCCAAGTTTCTATCGCAGCAAGGCGCCAGCCCTTTAAGGTGTCGTGATTCAGATCAAGAACTGAAATGTTGGTTTTCGCATCGCTATCGGTGCCTTTCACACTTCCATCGCCTTCAACAAACACGAAGTGCTCACTGCAACCATCGTGTGTAGGTAGTATGGGCAATCGCTTGTTACCTTTGGAAGCAGCACCGAATTGTTCAGTCTCAGCACCGCTCACCTCAAGTGCTGCGATCAAGTTCTGATAGTCGAGGTCTTCTCCAAGGGCTCGACCGTACTCTTGCCCGCGCGCTTCAAGTTCTTCTTGGCACGCCTGCTGGCATTTCAGGTGCTCAATATGATTTGAAAAGGTTGTCTGTTCATTGAAGCTTCTAAGAGTTGAGATACGGTGCTCATCAACAGGCGCCCCGGTGTAACCACAAAGACCAAACTGCTCATTTGTCAGGAGCAGCCGTAGGTCTGATTTGTGAGGAAAATTCCTGTAGGTCAAATTGACCGGCTCCGGCTCAATGGCCATTTGTTCATCGATGAAAGTCTTGAGGCATTCTGGTATCGAGTGTTTGATAATTTTTCTCATTTGCCCAATCGCTGAATTCTTTCAATGGTCGAAACTAACAGCTGAATACGCTTCGTGTTGCCTACACGGTTTCGCAAGTCATGTATCTTATGCTTGGCTTCATCCAGCTGTCTATCGGAGATAAGGATAGAAACGTTTTCGAGTTCCTTCTCAACATCCTCATTCATTTCATCAGCCCCCATCAGGACATTCAGAATCCAATTAGAATCTGTCCCGAATGCCATCCCCGGCGTGTCAGACACAACCTTCCCTTCATGATCGGAAAGAAGTCTGACACATCGTGCCTGAACCTCGCCGATCACTTGAGGAGAATGGGTAGTAATGACGAATTGACAATTTTTGAAGATTGTTAGCAATCTTTTGGTAACATCACGTTGCCACTTGGGATGCAGGTGCAATTCGATCTCGTCAATCAGCACCAGCGCCACGCCCTCGGCAATGGGGTTGTCACTCTGCGGGTTGGCGATGGCAAGACGGCGGGTGAGGTCGAACACCAGGGCCAGTAGGCCACGTTCACCGTCGGAGAGCTGTTCCAGGTATAATTTTGAACCATTTTTATTTACGCTAAATCTCGGTGGTCTTTCCTGCTGTAAACTAAGGCCGCTCATACCAGGCAGAAATATGGCAATAGCAGTTTCAAGTTGCTGGAACATTCGGGCTGCCCGTTGGGCCTGCTTGCCTTCTGCAAGCACCCGGTACCAATTGGCAAAATCGTTCAACGACACTTCCAATTGTTCCAGGGCCTTGTTATATGCCGTCGCGATATTGATGGCCTTGGTTTTTGGCAGACTGGGTGGCAGCCGGGAAAGAAAGCGGGAGGTCGAATAATAAACGCAGATCGGTTGCGATCGTTCGCCCCTCAATTGGGTGACAATCTCTTCCTGACTGGTCTCCGGGTCGAGGGGAAGAATCCTTACGGTTGGAACGTCTTCGACGGGTGATAGCTTCATTTCTATCCGACGAATTTCATCTTCGACATCCTGCTCTTCCTTTGAGCCCTTCTTGGTTTCTCGGGTCGCGAACCTCAGTTCATCTCGCCGTTTGGTAAACGCCTTTGCTTGTGCTGCATTTATTCCAGTGGACCTTGCTATATCCACATGAATTTTGGCCTTGGAACAATTCAATACGACAGATAAGGACAAACTGTCTTTGTCGGCCTTGACATCTGTATCGGCCAAGCCGATGACCTTTTCTTTTGATGGTGTAATACGAGGCAAAGCCAATGACATCGTTTTCACGATGGCACTCAAAGAGGCTGATTTCCCGACCCCATTCACACCGACGATTACAGTTACATCAGTTTCAAATTGGATGTCGATTTGATCAAAGCCACGGAAATTAGCGAGAATCATGCGCTCAAGTTTCATACGGTCATCTCCTTAATAGGAATCTGGCCGGTGACGGCTGCGGTGATCAGGGCACCGCGGCGTTCTTTAGCTATTTTAATAGATTGACGTAAGGTCTCACCAAGATCATCCGCTTTTTCCTGGTTCGCCTCAATTGCGCTTACAATCTCAAGCTGTTCGTCGTGAGGAGGCACAGGTAGACGCATTTCAAAAAAATTGTCTGGATAGAGTCTGAGTCTAGAGGACCAGACTCCTTTTGACCAACGATTCACTTCGGCTACAAATGGTTTCGAGCGGCACAGTAGTTCTACAAACCCAGGAAGCAACTGCCCCTTGGTTTTGTAGACGTGGTAGTCAGGACTTACAATGCCCTCAAGAGGGCTTACACCCATTGCACCCATCCAACCCCAAAGTGTATTGATAACCAGGTCACCAGGGTAACACAGTTTGTAACCAGCCTTATCGTCAGCCTGGAACATATATACATCCTTTTCTGAGCGGGGAGTCACTCCTGTTAAGTGCGATACCGTCAACAACTCCTCTTCGCCGCTTTCAGACCGTTGGTCACGAATTGAAAACAGGTTCTTTGCTCGCTCGATGTTCCAATGCGCCGGAATATCTCCCTGCCAGCCGAGGCCGGAAGGTTTGAGGGGGGCATTGGGGTCGAGGCCGCGGGTGACGGCACGGCTGATGAGGGCGGCGCGTTTTTCTTCCAGCAGGGCCAGCATATGTTCCTTTTCCGCCACAAGTGCATCGATGTGCGCTGTTTCGCGGTCGAGGTAGTCGGCAATGAGGCGTTGGGTGCCCCCGTCCGGATATGGCAGCCTGATAGAGCGTAAATCATCTGCCGATAATTCCATGAATGTTGAACCACACCCTAGTATTTCCAGAACTGGACGTAGGTAGAGAAACACATAATAATAGTAGCGCTCATCAACGCCATCCTGTTTGGTCAGCAAAAAACAACCTTGATTGCAGGATGCATCTACTGCAAGAATCGCAATTTGTCCAATAGGCGCTCGTTTGGAGATCACAAGCGAATCTGCTGGGGCGAGACTTACACCAGAATTGCTGTAGCCTTCATCAGAAATACGGCGGCGGGTTTCCAGAACATATCGTCCTTGAAGTTTACCGAGATCCTC
Source organism: uncultured Desulfobacteraceae bacterium (assembly GCA_964433795.1). Taxonomy (GTDB): domain Bacteria; phylum Desulfobacterota; class Desulfobacteria; order Desulfobacterales; family SURF-15; genus DUZK01. Next base: position 6,813 of record CAYSUA010000264.1, read on the forward strand.
CGGTGTAACCCAATTGATTTCACCGTCCCAATAATCTTCAACGCTACTTGATGGTGTTGCACCAGACTTCGTGCTGAAAAGGAATCGCAGCCTCCTCGTTTCTATTGCTGATGGAGGAATTAACATTATTCCCCCACTCCCCGCAACCCTTCAACTTCAGCACTCCATTCCTCAAGTTTCCGCCGCAGAAGTTCCTTGTCCGGCAGATAGAGCTGATATTCCCGGGCATGGATGTTGGCGCCTTGGGGAAGGGTGATCTCCACCAGGGCATCGTGCTTCTTTTTGCAAAGAACGATCCCGATGGTCGGGTGTTCATTTTCCAGTTTGACGAAGCGGTCGAAATAGTTGACGTACATCTGCATCTGCCCGAGATCCGCGTGGGTGAGCTTGCCGATTTTGAGATCGATCAGCACATAGCAGCGCAGCAGGCGGTTGTAGAAAACCAGATCGACAAAAAAATGCTCCTCGTCAAAGGTGAAACGCTTCTGACGGGCTTCGAAAAGAAACCCCTTGCCGAGTTCGAGCAGGAAATGTTCAAGTTTGTCGATGATGGCGCTTTCCAGGTCGGATTCGGAATAGCGGGCCGTTTCCTCCAGGCCGAGGAATTCCAGGACGTAGGGCTCCTTCAGCAGTTCCTCGGGTCGCGTGACAATTTGGCCTTCCGCCGCCAGCTTTCGAACACCGTTCTTGTCGCGGCTCAGGGCCAGGCGTTCGTAAAGGCCGGTGTTGAACTGGCGTTTTAACTCCCGCAATGACCAGCCTTGGCCGGTGGCTTCGATTTCGTAGAAGTTGCGTTCATCAGCTTCTTTAATGCCCATTAGGAAAACATAATGTGACCAGCTCAGGGTGAATTCCCCAGATGATATCTGGGATTTTTCAGCCAAAGCCAATTTCCGAGACGGTGTCCCGGATTTTTGTGATAGGTCAGACACTGTCTGACCTATCTGGAGTTGCGGCAAAAAGCCAGACGCTGTCTGACCAATCTTATCCCGATAGACAATAAAGAATTTGCGCATCATTTTGAGATTTGTCAGAGAAAAACCTTTGCCAAATTCATCGGTCAGCGCCGCTGCCAGCTCTTTTAGTGTCGCTTCACCATATTGCGCCCGTTCCGATCCCTGCTGCTCGTGTTCGACAATGCGACGTCCGATCTCGAAGTTGGTCAGGACCTGGATCAGGTCAACGGAATGAACCACCGCCTGGCGGGCGGAGCGGACCAGCTCGCGGATTTCGGCAATCAGGGGGTTCATTCGGTTACCTCGCGCAGCAGATTCATGATGCGCTTTTCCACCTCCGCCAGTTCGGCATCGATTTCAGCCAGGGGGCGTGGCGGGTGGTATTGAAAAAACTCGCGGTTGAAGTTGATCTCGTAGCCTACCTTGCCGATGCCGCCGTCCTTTTCGTCTACCGTTGTGCGGTCGATCCATGCATCGAACACG
>CAYSUA010000265.1:0-8246 GCA_964433795.1 uncultured Desulfobacteraceae bacterium
CACGTCCGCGAATCGGATTATCTTCAAAGCCGACTTTGTTGAACTTGCGCTTTCTATAGAACAATAACGGACAAAACGGATCTGCAGTTTTATCCGGAATTCTGATTCTTTAATCGATCAAAGCTATTTTGCAGAGTTGCTATTGAATATGGAGAAGCAAGCACCGTTAATCGAAGTAAAGGGATTAAAGACATATTTTTACATGTGGGATGGCGTCGTTCGGGCTGTAGACGGTGTCGATTTTACCATCGAACAGGAAAAAACCCTGGGTGTCGTGGGTGAAAGCGGCTGCGGCAAATCCGTAACCGCTCAAACCATCATGGGATTAATTCAGACACCTCCGGGAAAAATAGAAGCCGGCGAAATCCTCTATAACCGAAACGGCGACGTCATCGACCTGGCCAAGCTGGACCACAAGGGAAACGAGATGCGCTCCATTCGGGGAAACGAGATCGCCATGATTTTCCAGGAACCCATGACCTCTTTAAACCCGGCCTACACCATTGGGAACCAGATCATGGAGGCGATCATCCTGCATCAGGATCTGAGCTCCAAGGACGTTCAGGACAAGGCCATCGAAATGCTCCAGGCGGTGGGCATTTCGTCACCGGAACAACGCATCAAAGAGTATCCGCATCAGCTTTCAGGCGGTATGCGGCAGCGCGCAATGATAGCCATGGCGCTGTCCTGCAACCCCTCCATTCTCATCGCAGATGAGCCGACCACGGCCCTGGACGTGACCATCCAGGCCCAGGTTCTGGATCTGATGAATGCGCTACGTACGGAATTTAAAACCGCTATCCAATTTATCACCCACGATTTGGGTGTGATCGCGGATATGGCGGATGATGTGATCGTCATGTATCTGGGAAAGATCGTCGAAAGCGCGTCAGTGAGAGAGATCTTTCACCACCCCATTCATCCCTACACCCAGGGGCTGATGAATTCCATTCCGTCTCTGGCGAAAAGGGGCGAAGAACGGCTGGTCCCCATAGAAGGGGTGGTTCCTGACCCCTTTGATGTGCCGAAAGGGTGCGGGTTCGGACCGAGGTGTCCCCGGGCAAAAGGTGTCTGCACCGATCAAATGCCGCCCCTTAAGGAAATGAAGCCCGGGCATTGGGCCGCCTGCTGGGAATGAACAAAAACGAGGTCTAGCGACATATGCCTTCAGACAATACGCTCCTGAACGTAACAAACCTCAAAAAGTATTTTCCGGTTCGTAAAGGAATCCTGAGAAAGATCGCCGGTTATGTCAAAGCGGTTGATGACGTCGATCTCTATATCAAGGAAGGGGAGACGTTGGGATTAGTGGGCGAAAGCGGCTGTGGAAAAACAACAGCCGGCAGAGCCATACTCCGCCTGCTTGAGCCGACAGCAGGGAAAATCCTTTTCCGCAGTAAAAGGCTCCTTGAGAAAGAAGGGGGGCATAAAGAAGCCGACGTCGCAACTGCGCCAAAAGAATTGCTCAAGACCTTACGCCGGGATATGCAGATCATTTTTCAGGATCCCTATTCATCGTTGAACCCACGGATGTCCATTGCCACCATCGTGGGTGAGCCGTTGCTGGTTTACGGCATGAAACGGGACAGCGAATGGGAGGATCGGGTAATAAAACTGATGGAAGCGGTGGGTCTCAAACCGGATCACATGAAACGGTTTCCGCATGAATTTTCAGGCGGCCAGCGGCAGCGAATCGGTATTGCCCGGGCGCTTGCTCTGGAACCGCAGTTGATTGTCGCGGATGAGCCGGTATCGGCCCTGGATGTATCCATTCAGGCGCAGGTGATCAATCTCCTTGAGGATCTTCAGGAGCAGTTCGGCTTGACCTATCTATTCATCGCCCACGATCTATCGGTTGTGAAATATATCAGCGATCGGGTCGCAGTCATGTATTTAGGGAAAATCGTTGAGCTGGCAGACAGCAGCGAGCTGTTTACAAACCCGAAACACCCGTATACCGAAGCGTTGATGTCGGCCGTGCCGGTACCGGATCCCGACTACAAGGTGACGCGAATTACGCTGGAAGGAGATGTTCCAAGCCCCATGAACCCGCCTTCCGGTTGTTATTTTCATCCCCGATGCCGGTATGCTCAAGATATATGCAAAAACGACCCCCCGGCTTACCGGGATATCGGAAATGAACACTTTGTAACCTGTCATTTGGCAGATTCTCTGGAGCTGCAACCGGTGCATATGGTATAGCGCCTGACCATACAGTGCCCGGAGATTGACCTTTAAGAATCGAACCATGGTTCAACCAGCTTGTTTCTGGTTAACCTAAACCAATAACTCATAAAAAGGAGGGAAAGTATGAAGCGTTTTACATTTACTCTATTAATGCTTATTCTCGCCGGTCTGGTCTGCTTTGGCGGAACGGCCATGGCCGAAACGCCCAAACGCGGGGGGACATTGCAGGTGGCAATGCTCCAGGATATGTGGACCATGGATCCTATCAACATCCAGACCACTACCGGTAATCGGGTGGTTCGCCATGGTGTTATGGGCGAATGCTTGTATGACTGGGACTACATCAATAAAGTATTCGTTCCCCGACTGGCCACAGCCCTACCCGCGATTACCGACGGCGGGAAAGTCTACACCATTCCCATCCGGAAAGGGGTGAAGTTTCATGATGGAACCAAGTATGACGCACACGCCGCCGCATACTCCATCAACCGAATCCTGGATCCCGCCAACAAATCCTACATATTGAAAAAATACAAGTTGGTGGATAAGGTTGAAGCCACGGATGATTATACCCTGAAAATCACGCTGAAAACACCGGACAACGCCTTTCTGGTGAAATTGTCTTATCGCGATGTCATCGCAGTTTCCAAAAAAGCGGTGGAGAAATACGGAAAAGATTTCGGCACCAAGGCGTTTGTGGGTACCGGCCCGTTTATGTTGGTGGAATGGCTCCAGGGGGATCGCATCGTGGTGGAGCGAAACCCGAATTACTGGAAGAAAGGAATTCCGTATCTGGATAAAATCATATATAAATTCATCCCCGAAGAATCCACGGCCCTCATGCAGCTTCGGCTCGGCGAAGTCCATATCATGGAGGATGTGGCGCGAAAAGACATCGAGACGCTCAAGGCCGATAAAAACGTAGAAGTCAAACTGGTCACCGGAATCCAACATGAGCAGATTTATCTGAACACCAAGATGAAGCCGTTCAACGACGTCCGGGTCCGTCGCGCACTGGCCCATGCCATAGATCGGCAGGCCATCATTGAAGGGGTGTTTGAAGGCTATGCAATGGAATCGGTAGGTCCCTATCATCCCTGGTTCTGGACCCATAACCCCGACTTCAAGCAACCCTACCCCTACGATCCGGAAAAAGCCAAAAAGCTTCTGGCCGAAGCCGGGTACGGTCCAAGCAATCCGCTGAAGTTTGAATTGATGGCCACCAATCAGGATATGTTCGTGGATCAGGCGGTCATGATTCAGGCGTTTATGCAGGATGTGGGTGCTAAAGTGGAAGTCCTTCCGCTGGACAAATCCACCTTGTTCGATCGGGTGTATGTAAGAAAAGCCTTTAAGGATAAACCGGAACTGTATCAGGGCGCGCTCGAAGACTGGGGATCCAGCGTGGTCGACCCGGAAGCTTCAGCCGATCGGCTCTTCTCGTCCGGATCAGGCTCCAACAAGTGCTTCTATTCCAACCCGGAAGTCGACAAATTGTTTGATGACGTCAACTTCGCCAAAACCATAGAAGAGCAGAAAAAGATCTACTACAAAACCGAAGCGATTATCGCCAAGGATGTGGCCACCATCTGGATCGCCAACCCGAAGGATGCAACCGCATATCGTAAAGAAGTGAAAGGTTTCAATCCGAATGGGGAAAATCGAATGCCGGTAGAGAATACCTGGCTGGCAAATTAATTCTGTTCGGAATGTTGGAGTAATGGAATATTGGAGTGATGGGGTTGCAACACTCCATCACTCCAATTCTTGCGCATTCTAAAACCAAAAGATCAATTGTAAAACAATATCATTGGATAAAGTTGGCTGACAACCTATGCTGTTTAAATTCATCCTGCGCCGTTTCTTCGCCCTGATTCCCGTATTGCTGGGGGTCACCCTGGTGGTCTATCTCATCGTTCATTTTGCTCCCGGTGATCCGGTGGCAAATATGCTGGGCGAGACCTATTTTGACGAAGATCAATACAAACAATATCGAAAAGAACTCGGTTTCGACAAACCGGTGCTGGTCCAGTACCTGGTATGGCTGGGCAGGATTTGCCGCGCCGATCTGGGGCGATCCCTGATCCGGAAAAGACCGGTTGTCGATCTCATTAAGGATCGGTTTCCGAATACCCTTGCTTTGGCAACCTTTGGAATTGTTTTAGCCCTGATCATCGCCATCCCCATCGGCATATTTACCGCTGTATATCAGGACTCGTGGGTCGACAATTTAGGGAGAATTGCCGCCTTGCTCGGGGTATCCATGCCGGCCTTCTGGAGGGGGCTGGTAGCGATGCTCTTCTTCTCGTGGTATATCCCGATCTTTCCATCCGGAGGTTCCATTGCGGATAAGGGGTTCATTGCCATTATTCTTCCGGGATGCACGTTGGCTATTTCCCTGGCTGCCATCGTCATGCGGATGACCCGGTCCAGCATGCTGGAGGTTCTTAAGCAGGACTACATCAAGACCGCACGGGCTAAAGGGGTTGCGGAATCATCCGTTTTGTTCAAGCATTCACTCAAAAACGCACTGATTCCGGTGGTGACGGTGGTGGGCCTTCAAATCGGCTTTCTCATGGGTACCGGTGCCATCCTGACCGAAACGGTATTCGGCTGGCCGGGCATCGGCCGACTGGTGGTGCAAGCCATTATGGAGCGGGATGTCCCGCTGGTACAGGGTCTGATTCTATTTGTGGCATTCTTCTTTGTGCTGGCAAACCTCCTGGTGGATGTGCTGTACGTCTACCTGGATCCTAGAATCGAATACAGCTAGTGTATATACACAAATGGTTCTTTTATTTATTATCCCTCATTTGTGGATATACACTGATTTTTAACTAAACAACTTTGATGGCCTCGTAAAAAGTTAGAAAAACGAGTTTTTTACGAGAGTGTTTAGTATTTGGTGTTTAGTGTTTAGCACACCAACAAGCTGATATCACATGGTTTATTTTTCTCTAAATACTAAACACAATACACTAAATACTTGATGAATTCGACTTTTTACGAATTCATCAACTTTGAACACTGAACCCAGAACTCTGAACGTTTAGAAAGGTACAAACCTTGGTAAAAAGTGATTTTGTCCGCCGAATGACAAAAAACCCGGTGATTGCCATCGGAACCCTCATCATTCTTTTGGTGATTTTTGTGGGAACCTTTGCCCCCTTCCTGTCTCCACAAAACCCGACAAAGATGCACTTCAAAAATCGCCGGGAAGTGCCCAGTTCCGATTTCTGGCTGGGAACGGATCGATTGGGGCGGGACATGTTAAGCAGACTGATCTGGGGAACAAGAGTATCATTGGTTATCGGCGTTATGGCTGTCGGGGTTTCCATGATCGTTGGTGTAGCGATCGGGCTGGCCGGTGGATATTACGGCGGCCTCCTGGATGAAGTCCTCATGCGGGCCATGGATGTTATTTTTGCGATACCTGCCTTGCTTCTGGCCATCGCCCTGATCGCCGTTACCGGACCGAGCATCAAGAATATCATATTCGTGGTGGGAGTGGTCCGTATTCCGAGGTTTGCCAGGATCGTCCATGGCTCGGTGTTATCCATTAAAGAAAAAGAATTCGTAGAATCCGCGCGGTCCATCAGTAAAAGCGATTTCGGCATCATGTTTCAACATATCCTTCCCAACTGCATCGCTCCACTCACTGTGGAGACATCACTTTCCATTGCCACCGCCATCATTACCGAATCCGGACTCAGCTTCCTGGGACTGGGTGTTCGCCCCCCCACACCCAGCTGGGGGCAGATGATCGCAGACGGTAGAAGCGAATTGTTTACAGCCCCCTGGATCGTGTTGTTCCCCGGAATTGCCATCATGGTCACCGTTTTGGGATACAACCTTCTGGGTGACGGTCTGCGGGATGCGTTGGATCCGAGAATGAAACAATAACGTCTTCAACAATCCATTCTCGCTGAACCGCTTCAATGAAAGAATGCCCTCCTCGGAATGTCATGCAAAATTCAGTTTTATTATGTGAATTCATGTGGTAATAAGTACGTCATCCTCATATATCTTAAATTTCTAACCGTACATCGTGGAGGGAGGAAAAATGAAACGGACCTTTCTCATCTTAGCATGCTGCCTCGCATTTCTTCAGGGCTGCTCCACTCTTGACAAATGGAACTACGGCGATTCCAAGGCAAAAGGCCAGCCCAAAATGAGCAAGGAAGAGATGCGAAATGAAATACAAAGGCTGAAAGAGGATAATCAAAAGCTTCGCGGACAGGTTAACCGGCTTGAAAAACAGACTGAAAAAAGCAAAAAGCTGGAAGTGCTGGTCGGCAAATTGAAAGAAGAAAACAAGCAGGCCAAGGTCGAAAAAAGTGATTTAGAGCAGAAACTGTCGCGCCTCGAGGAAGAAAAGAAGGCTCTTGAATCAAAACTGACGGACCTCGAAATGCGTAAAGATCCGTCTAAAATAAATATCAGTGTACTGAGCGGGGATGGTGAAATCAAACCCGCTCTTGAAACTTCAAGTCTCCTCAGGCAACTGGGGTACCAGGTGAAACGCGTGGGGCTGGCGCCCCGGCCTTCATTCAAAAAGATCACCGTGTTTTACACGGAAAACTATAAGCCTGCAGCCGATGAATTGGTAAAAATATTGGGAAAGCAGGCCAGATCGAAACCGTTAACCTGGTCTTCGGTCTATGATATCATCGTGGTGACCGGAAAAAAACCGGAATAGCATCAGATATCGAAGAACTCCCTGGCATTGCCGTAAAAAACAGACCGGCATAACTGTTCGGCGGCTTCCAAATCCAGATCTCCGCAATCAACCCGATCGGCCAACACCATCGCCATCACCTCGCGTGCGGCACAGGTTGCGGCATACGCTTCTTCCACACGAAATGAATCCCCCCCCCACATGAGCTTATTGCTGGGAACCAGATCAAAAAACTCATCCAAGGCCGTGACCGCTGCTTTTTTCGAAAGCATGGGCACCCAGCAAAAATCCAGATACACATTGGGAAACATCTTCGCCAGAGAAAAGGCCTGCTGCATATACGGGAAGGAAAAGTGCAATAATACAAACCGGGTATCCGGATATATCAGAAACAGTTCGTTCAAATGCTCGGGATTGCTGTTACCGATGATATTGGCATTTCGCGCCAGAATACCGGTATGTATCTGAACCGGAAGTCCCTGGGAGGTGGCCTGCCGGATGATATAATGGGCCATATAATCCTGAAGTGCTTTCTGCTCGGAAAGGGTCAAATCGGAAGGCGCCTTCAAATACAGACGTGCCGCTTCATTCTTTGAAACCTTCTCAAAGTGAAGCGTTCTCTCGTAAGCGGTGGCAATTTTGACGGCAGGCGCCCCGGTTTCTCGATATTTTTCAATGGCCGTATCGATGAGAACGAGATAAGATTCAAATTCTTTGAGACTGATATCCCATTCTTCAGCAATGGTTTCCACCGAGGTGGGGGCTTTCAATCCTTTTGGAAATCGGGATTCAAACTGGCGCCCCAGAATAAACGGATTGGTACGGAGAACCGGTGTGAAAATAGCGGGGTCAAACCGAAACGCTTCCACAGACCAGAAGGTGTCCAACAGAGAAACTTTGAATCCGGCCTTTTGTTTGAGGACAAAATCATACCAATCTTCTCTGTCATACGCATCCACCACTTTCTCTGACAGTTCCGGCCAATCGGCTTTTGTAATTCTGCTCCCTTTAAAACCGTAAAGATCCTGAAGGGCCCTGATGATGTTTTGATAGAAACAGTTTAAGATCACATGGTCCTGATATTTTTTCCAATGCTGCCAGATGGAATCCGGCTGTCGCTCCTGCCACGCATCCACCGGCATGCCTGCGGAGGTAAAATCGAGCCGTGCATATGAATTCTCAAAGAGTCTAAACAAATGCAGCGGATCCTTCCGAACATCTTCCCGGCTTAAAATATGTTCGTGGGTGTCGATGATTTCAATTTCCTGAATACGGTCCAAAAGGGTTTGATATGTTGTTTGGTTCATCGGCAGTTCCTCTCCCTAAGGCTTATGAATAACGGCTTCCGGTTATGCACTAAGTCCAAGTGACTTACCGGGAT
>CAYSUA010000266.1:0-8179 GCA_964433795.1 uncultured Desulfobacteraceae bacterium
ACCTTTTTCAGCGCTTCCCAGGATATCGTTGTGGATGCCTATCGACGGGAGGATCTTCCGGATGAAGAACTGGGGCTCGGCTCTTCCTTCTATATCAACGGATATCGGGTCGGCATGCTGCTTGCTTCAGGCGGCGGGCTTATTCTAGCCGATCATATGCCCTTTTCGATGGTTTATTTTATCATGGCCGCCTGTATGCTTCCCGGTGTTTTTACGACCCTGATGGCACCGGAGCCGAAGGTTTCGGATGATCCCCCCAAAACCCTCAGGGAGGCGGTGTTTCACCCCATGATCGAATATTTCAGCCGCCGGGGTGCCCTGTGGATACTGGCCTTTATCCTTTTCTACAAGATTGGCGATACCATGGCCAGTACCATGACCATACCCTTCTACCTGGACATCGGGTTTTCAAAAACAGAAATTGGGGCTGTCGTCAAATTGTTCGGATTTTGGGCTACCATTGCCGGGAGTCTTATCGGCGGCATCATCATGATCCGCATGGGTATCCATCGCAGCCTCTGGATCTTTGGCGGTCTGCAGGCCGTCTCCACAGCCTGTTTTGCCATCCTCGCTCGAGTCGGTCACAGCGTTGCACTTCTGTCGGGGGTGATCGCTTTTGAAAATTTAAGCAGCGGAATGGGAACCGCAGCCTACGCGGCATTTATGGCGAGTATTACCAATAAGAAATTTACCGCCACGCAATATGCACTCTTAACCAGTCTGATGGGGGTTCCCAGGGTGCTGGCATCGGCACCGACAGGCTTTCTTGCCAAGCATATCGGATGGGAAATGTTCTTTATCTTTTGTACACTCATTGCGGTTCCGGGAATGTTGCTTTTGTTGAAATTCGCTTCCTGGAAAAAAGACTCAACAAACCCTTAATCCATTTATTCAACATTATACTGGCCACGGAATCTGGTTTTTGATATATTTTATGGACCCTTTTTTGCTTCAGGTTGTCTGCCATGAATGAAGAAGACCCCCGACACCCACACGTCGATGAACGGACAAAACAAATTTCCGTTGTGAGAAAAGAGATTCTCTCTCTCCCTTCGGAAAAAGCATTGGGTCGGATTCTGGAGGCGCCGGAACCCAAAACGCTGGTACAGTCGTTTCCAAAGGAAGATTTATATTACCTCCTCAACGACATCGGGCCGGAGGATGCACACCCGCTGCTGAAGCTGGCATCCGACGAACAGTGGGAGTTCATTCTCGATCTGGAGGTTTGGGAAAAGGATCAGATTGAACTCCAATCCGTTACCCGCTGGTTGAATCTTTTAATGGCCGCAGATTCTCCCCGGACCGTCAAATGGTTCATTGAAAAGAAAAAAGAATTGCTGAAACTGTTCCTTTTTAGGAATATCGAGTTGAAGGTCAGGGAATCGGATCAGGACCCTTCGGAAATGGGGGAGGAATTTTTTACCCTTGACGATACTTTTTACATCAGGATCCTTGATACCCCTACGGATCCGGAAGCCGAAGATGCCGACAAAACAGAGAAACATACATTTTTCAAGCGTCTTATGGACAAAATTGCCGATTTCGATCATGTCACGTACCAGCAGGTGCTGCTTGAATCGTCCGGTGTGATTCCGGCGGAAACCGAAGAAGAGGCTTACCGTACCCGAAATATCCGGCTGGCTGAGAAAGGGTTCCTGCCGTTTGAGGAAGCCGTGGGCGTTTATCAGGCATTAACAAAAGAAGAATTATTCAAAACCGGCAAGAAAATTTTTACAAAGGAGGCGGAAGGCGATCTAACCCTTCCCGTTCCCGCCATTCTCACGGATATGCTGGAAGGAGACAACCTGTTTACTTCAGCCCTTAAACAAATCGGTTCGGTGATGGCCCTGCAGCAGCTGCAATCGGAATTTGCCGGACTCTGCAATCAAATTGCCGTGGCCGATCAAAAAAACATCAAGTCCAAGGCCGGGCTGAAGCCTGTGGTGCATAAAGTCTCCGGCTATCTCCATCTCGGCCTCGAAGAATTGACTTCAGAAAAGGGTAAGCAGAGACTGCACCGGTCTGTCGAACTCATTCAAGACTATCCCCTCAATCAGATCTTTCGGATCGGCTACGGGCTTGTCCTTTCACTGAAATGGCGAGCCGAAGCGTGGCAGAAACAATCCTGGTTCGAGGGCCAAAAACTTCCCTTAAACTTTTGGGGGGAAGATTGGTTGGGGGTTTTAGGGGGCCTTTTACTTAAAAAACCGCTGTTTTTTGACAATTACCGATCCGGCCATCTGTATCGGGAGTTTGCCGCCAAAGAGGATATTGGTGAAACGGCAGCCGTTTTAGAGGAAATCGTCGCTTTCGACCATCTGCTGTCCCTTATGGTTGTGGATATTGCTCGCCGCCCCGAGCGGTTTCTGACTCATAAAAGCATTACCCTGACGCTCTGGGCCCGAAACGTACTGGCGCTTTCCGATGGGCTCGATCCGATTCCTTTGAAAGATTTTAAAAGATTTTATGATTTATTTTTTGAGCCCCAAGAAACCGACCAACATGAGCAGGCAAAACCCCGCAAAGCCCGAACCGCCATGAAAGCGGATTTTCTCAAGTGGCTTGCCGCAAAGAGCGGTCTTGATCGTGTGGATCTCAGCGGCCGGCTGGGAAAGACTCTGGAGAATCTCTTTTTCGAGATTGAAGAAGAATATGGAAGCGTATCTCCAAACGATCTCGATCTCAGGCTTATTCAGCATTTTCTCGTTTGTTAGTGACCTTTTTTATTACCGCAAAGCCGGACCCTCTGACCCCGGATCTTAACTACTGCGGTTTCATTAAAAGCTCCAGTTCAGCAACAATGTCCGAGATCACCTCACCGGCTTTCCCCATTATGGAGTAACTGGAAATGGTTCCGGTCAACGGCGTCGGTTCTTTATTGATTTCGATCACCGTGGCCCCGGCATTCTTTGCAATTACCGGCATCAGCGCTGCCGGCTGAACAATTGCAGACGTTCCCACCACCAGCATGATATCGCATTCCGATGCGATCTGTTCGGACCGCTTAAGGTGATGGGGTGGAATCATCTCTCCAAAAAACACTAGTTCCGGACGGAAGATTCCTCCGCAGTCGCAACGGGGGGGCAGCCGGTTTAAGTCGAGTCCGCTGTTGGGACACCGGGAATCGCAATCCATGCATTTATGCCAGGCAAAGCTTCCGTGAAATTCTATCACATCCGTGTTTCCCGCCATCTGGTGAAGGCCGTCCACGTTTTGGGTGATGACGGTTTGCAAAACACCGATGGATTCCAGCCGAGCGAGCCCCACATGGGCCGGGTTCGGCCGTGCATGATCCACCACATCTTTAAGCCCTTTCAGCAGGACTTCCCATACCTTTTCAGGATCATTGTGGAAGGTATCGATATGGGCATAGGCAGGATCGATCTTTTCCCACACACCGCCTTTGCCTCTGAATGGAGGGATTCCGCTTTCAACAGAGATACCGGCCCCGGTCAGGGCCACTGCAGATTTTGAACCGGCCAGTGCCAGTGCCGCCTTTTCCGCAAGAGATTCGTCGAAAGTCATAGCATAAAGGCCATATCACTGCTCACCGCGAAACATTTAAGGGTTGCATCCTTCTCTGCAATCCGACGGTCGCAGTCTTCCACTATCATATCCATTTCAGGATCGAATCGATCCTGATTGTGGTGGAACAGACCGAGTTGTTTTACATCGGCTTCAATCGCCAGCCCAAGCGCGTCGACATAAGTGGAATGTCCCCATTCCACCTGTGTTTCATATTCAGCGGGGGTATATTCACCGTCATGGATCAGCAGATCCGCTCCGGTTGAAAATTTCATGTATTCCTCAGATTCGCAACCGCCCGGGTGAACATGTCCGAGTTCATTGTCCGTTAGAAACACAAAGGATTTTCCGTCCTCGGTAAATTTATAGCCGCTGCCGCCGTTGGGATGGCTCAAGGGTATCGGGGTGATGGACACCGATCCGATTTCAAATGTATTGGGACACGCATCTTCATAGGTGATTTTCGCTTTGACTTCCGTATACTTCACCGGAAAGGTCGGCGGCGCCATGACTTTGGAGAGCACAGTTTCCACGAATTTGCTGTGAAAAGGGCATCGATGCATCAGAAGTTCGGCACTTTCCGAATAGAGGGGTTTAAAAAAGGGAAAGCCCATGAGATGGTCCCAATGGGCATGGGTAAAGATAAAATGATAGAAATCCTTACCCTCCGAAACCAGCTGATTACCCAGCCGCCGAATACCTGTCCCGGCATCTATGATGATAATGTCATCTTCTTTGGTCCGGATTTCAATGCAGGTGGTGTCTCCTCCGTACTTGAGGTAATGATTTCCGGAAACCGGTGTAGATCCTCTGGCCCCCCAACTTTTGATATACATTTTCAAAACCTCGCAAAAGAAATGAAGATGTTTTCAGTATATTTCATTACAAAATGTATGCCAAGTACCGTCGTGTTCCCAATTTCTTAATATGTTGACCGGGCTGCGTGCCAGTATCCCGGTAATGTCTCGTGCCTGACTGCGTAAGATGCCGGATAGGATAAACCTATTTTTTCATATAGAAATTGTCTTGAAAAATCAATGTTTTCATTACATCGTAATGAATATTGGCAATGATCAGGTCCATTTCCGGGGGTATTTACAGGGCTGAGAAGATGCGGGCTTAATCATTTTTAGGCAGCTGGTCCAGATACCACTCCATGGGATCTAGCAGCTGAAAACCGAGATTTTCCAACTTCCGTTTTACCGGTCCTGTGTTTTGAGTCAGAAGATAAGGGTAAACAGCGCGTTTTCCTTCATCCCAGGTTCTCGCCACCAGAACGCTTCCGAGGGATATGTTTTCTTCTGTCACCGCATCCACAATCTTTTTTAACTGCCCCACTTTTTCTTCAACGATGACGCACAATAGTGTTCCCGGCTCGCCGATGCCCAGGACATTGATAAAGGCGCGAACCAGGTCCCGGATGGAAATAATGCCTTTTAATTTTTTCTCATCGTCAACCACGGGAAATGCTCCCACCTTTGTTTTTTGAATCATCAGCAGGGCATCCTGAAGCGTATAAGTGGGAGGAATCGTAATCGGATCCTCGGTCATGATGTCTTTTACCCGGAGTGCTTCAGCGTCTTTTTTTTCGTTTAATGCCGCAGAGGGCATGGCGCTTCGGATATCACGGTCGGTTACGATTCCCTTCAACCGGTTATCTCCATCGATCACCGGAAGATGGCGTATTTTGTTGGATGCCATCTTTTCTCTGGCCTGATGAAGGTCGGCGTCTTCATGAACGGTGATGACTTTCCGGGTCATCGATCGGCTGACGAACATATCTATCTCCCTTTTCCCTATCGTTCATATTCCATGAGCAGCCTTACATGGTTTTCGATCAGTTCCGGCAGACTCCTTATGGCATATCCCCCTTCCAATACAGAAATAATCCGCCCCTTTGAATACGCATGGGCCATATCCAGCACCTGTTTCATTATCCAGGAAAACCCTTCGGTGGAGAGTTTCATGTCGGACATGTCGTCTCTGGCATGGGCGTCGAAACCCGCAGATGCCAGGATCACCTCAGGTTGAAAGGTTTCAAATACGGGCATTAAATCTTTTTCGATCAGTTCCTGATAGTCCGCATCTCCGCGTCCCGGCAAAACCGGCGAATTCTTTGTAAACCCGTGTCCGGCGCCGGAACCGGTTTCAAATTCCCGACCGGTGCCGGGGTATGCAAAAGAGGGATGCTGGTGAATCGAATAGTAGAACACCGTGGGGTCGCTTTCGAAAATCTGCTGTGTGCCGTTTCCGTGATGGACATCGAAATCAACGATACCGACACGCTCGATGCCCCATTCGATCTGCAGATATCTGGCTGCAATGGCAACATTGTTGAAATAACAGAACCCCATGGCCCGATTGGTCTCGGCATGATGTCCCGGAGGCCTGACTGCACAGAAGGCATTGTCCAGGGCTCCTTCCATCATCATCCTCGTCGCTTCCAAAACACCGCCTACTGCCAGCAATGCAATATCGTATGTTTCGCAGCACATCTGGTTGTCCGGGCATTCAAATTCGGTCTGTCCCATGACGCAGGCATTTTCGAACCGTTGGATGTAATTCTTGTCGTGTACGGCTTCGATCCATTTCAAGTCCGGTTCAACAGGTTCGATCAGGGTCAGTTTCGATAAGAGATCCGATTTCTTGATTCCCTCAATTACCGCAGGAATCCGGTCCGGGATTTCCGGATGAAACGACCCCGTCTTATGGAGCATGTACCTTTCATCGTAAACAAAACCGGTTCTTTTCATGGTCTGACCTAGTTCATGATTTCCTGGAATATATCAAACGCAGCCTTCAAGGCGCTGTTTTCCATCGGCATGTCAATGGTCGGCCGGCCGTTGAGGTCGTATTCGTATATGGTTTGGTCGTCCGGTATGGTTCCGGCAAGTTCAAGACCGGATTCACGAATAATTTTTTGTACGACCTCTGAGGGGGCTTCTTTGGTTCGGTTGATGATCAGGTAGCTCTTACCGACAACGATGTTCAGGCATTTGGCCAACTCCTCGATCCGCACTGCGGCCTGAAGCCCTCTGCGGGATGAATCGGATACGATGAGAAGGATATCCACATTGTTGGTGGTCAGCCGGCTGATATGTTCCATGCCGGCTTCATTGTCCATGACAATATACGGGTAATTCCCGGATAGTCTTTCCAGAAATTCTGTTAGGAGATTATTGGCGGCGCAATAGCAGCCGGATCCTTCGGGCTGACCCATGACGACCAGATCGAAACCCACGGCTTCGATGACCGATTCCTCAAGCTTCATGGATATAAATACGTCTTTGGTCATACCGCTGGGAACTTTGCCTTTTTTCATATCTTCCCGGGCACTTCCGAGGGTGTCCATTACATCCACACCGAGCACTTCGTTGAAGTTTGCATTGCAGTCGGCATCAACGGCCAGCACCGGCGTTTTGTCTTTCATTACCAGATACTTCACCAGCATACCGGCCAACGTGGTTTTCCCGGTACCCCCTTTTCCAGCAAGCGCAATTGATAACGGCATTCGTTTGAAATTCCTTTCATTTAGAGTTTCACGGTTTGATTCGAATAAATTATGTCAGCTAACGGGAACAGTCAAGGCCCTTTATTCAACGGGTAATGTGATTTTCTTTGTGATTTCGGTAAACTGCAAATTTCTTGCATTGGCTTTTTCCACATGATAAATGCTTTCCTGTTCTCGATCTTCCAATGCATCGAGTATTCGATGCATTTTTGAGAGAGCTTCTAATCGATAAATTACCATTAGCAATGGAGGGTGTGAAAATGGATTTTGAACTGACCAAATCCCAGAAAGAGATTCAGAAAGCTGCCAGAGATTTTGCAAAAGGAGAATTTGATAAGGAGCTTGCCTTTGAATTGGACAAGACCCATGCGTTTCCGGAAGAGATTTGGAAAAAAGCAGGCGACCTCGGATTTATCGGCATTCACTTTCCGGAGGAATATTCCGGCCAGGGGCTTGGGGTTCTTGAAAATATACTTGTGGCGGAAGCATTCTGCGCCGGAGATTCCAGCATCGGCAGCGCTTTGATCCTTGCGCCTTTTGCTTCCGAGTGCATCCTTCGATTCGGTTCGGACGAATTAAAGGAGAAGTGTCTGCCTCCGATTGCCGAAGGAGAAACCCTTTCAGGTGGTGCGTTTACCGAACCGGATCACGGATCTGATATTACCGCCATGGATACCACGGCAGTCAGGGAAGGTGATGAGTGGGTGGTTAACGGGACAAAAACATTCATCACAAACGGCGGTATGGCGGGTCTTTATGTGGTACTCTGTCAGACCGATCCCGAATCCAAGCCGACTCATCGCGGAATGAGCATGGTGCTGGTGGAATCCGACCGGGACGGGGTCTCTGCAACTGATGTCGGGGAGAAAATGGGAATTCACACCATGGCCACGGCAGAGGTGAATTTCAAGAATGTTCGTGTCCCTGCTGCTAATCTTATCGGTGAAGAGGGTCGGGGATTTTATCAGGTCCTCGAGTTTTTTGATGAAAGCCGAATTCTGGTTGCAGCACAGGCTCTGGGCATCGCCCAGGGGGCCTTTGACAGGGCAGTGGATTATGTAAAACAAAGGGAGCAGTTTGGGAGAAAAATAGCCCAATTCCAGGTGACCCAACACAAGCTTGCGGACATGGCCACCAAAATAG
>CAYSUA010000267.1:0-8177 GCA_964433795.1 uncultured Desulfobacteraceae bacterium
TGACACGTCCGTGGTATAAGAATCCGTTTCGATCAAATACGATCGATTGTATGCCCTTTTCAACGGCCCGCTCTCCCACAAGCTTTCCAACGAATCGTGCAATGGCGACATTGTTCTTAAGATCATCTTGTTCCTTGGAGGTCTTCTCCAGGCTGCTCGCTGCGGCCAATGTGTGTCCGGATACATCATCGACAATTTGCGCATAGATGTGCCGTGAACTCCTAAACACACTCAGTCGGGGGCGCTCCGGAATCCCTGATAGCTTCTTTCGAATTCGCTTCTTCCGTTTAAATCGTGACTGTCTTTTTATGGTTGCTGTATTCATTTTATTTTATCCCCAATGGGCAATTTTCAATTTGTGATTTTCGATTTTCAACTTTCAGTCTTTGATTCGCAAATCCTATTCTCACATCTCACATCGCAAAAGCCTAAAATCGCAAATCCAAAATCTAAAATCGAATATCTACTTGGTTCCGGTTTTTCCTGCTTTTTTACGGATTTTTTCTTCCGCGTATTTAATGCCTTTTCCTTTATACGGTTCAGGCGGTCGCAGCCTTCGGATGGCGGCGGCAGTTTGCCCCAACGTCTCTTTATTGATACAGGACAGTTTAATCACATTGTTTCTTTCAACGGTAGCGGCTACCCCCTCCGGCAAATCAAAGTTGATGGGATGGGAATATCCGATATTAAACACGATCTGCTTTCCGCTCAACTCGGCCCGATATCCGATGCCGTTAATCTCCAATACCCGCTCAAACCCTTGATTCACACCGATTATCATGTTCGAAACCAGACTTCGGGTAAGCCCCTGCAGTGCCAGACCTTGTCGATCCGCCTTCGTCGAGAGGACTTGGACCTCCCCGCCCTCTATCTTTAATTCCACTTCAGGATTGATCTCCCGAGTCAGCCGGCCTTTTCCGCCTTCCACGGTAAGCACGCGATCCGTATATGTCAGTTTTGTCTTTTCCGGTATCGTTATCGGTTTTTTGCCTACTCGAGACATGTGATACTCCTTATGTTACCAAATGGTGCAGAGGAGTTCCCCCCCCACTTTTTCTTTTCTGGCTTGTCGATCGGCCATGATGCCTTTGGAGGTGGACAAGATGGCAATCCCTGTTCCGTTGTATACGGGTTTAATGTTCTTAGACTTCACGTAAACCCTTCGACTCGGTTTGCTCGTACGCTTTAAACTATAAATGGCGCTCTCCTGATCGGATCCATATTTCAGGTAGACCCGCAACACCCCCTGTTTGTCATCTTTGATGAATTTATAGTTTCGAATGTAACCTTCATTTTTTAATACTTTTGCGATTTCGACTTTCATCTTGGACCCGGGAATATCTACGCTGTTAAATTTCGCCTTTCCGGCATTTCGGATTCGGGTCATCATATCTGCTATCGGATCAGTGATCGGCATAGCCTTCTCCTATAGTACTTGATACTTGATATTTGATACCTGAAACTCGATATCCGTTACCAGCTGATAATTTTCCGCTTAACAGATTTTCTCTTCGATCCAGTTTCAAGTTTCCAGTTTCATCGATTAAACATGTAATTATGATCGATTCCCTCTACCAACTCGATTTAATCACGCCGGGGAGCCTGCCTTCGGATGCCAAATTGCGAAAACAGATGCGACAGATTCCAAATTTTCTTAAAAACGCCCGGGGTCGCCCACAGATCGGACAACGATTATATTGTCTAACCTTAAATTTTGATTTTTTTACCGCTTTCACTTGAAGCGCTTTCTTCGCCAAATCACCCTCCTTTAACTAAAATGGATCGCTTCCGTTCATATGAACTAATCATCAAATCCGAAATGGCATCCCCATCAATCTGAGAAGCTCTTTTCCTTCCTCATCTGTTTCCGCTGTGGTCACAACGGTGATATTCATGCCTTTGATCTTATCGATCTTATCATAATCGATTTCAGGAAAAATGATATGCTCTTTAATCCCCAATGAATAATTGCCATGTCCGTCCATGGCCTTGGGCGGCACTCCCCTGAAATCGCGAACCCGTGGAAGCGCAATATTCAATAGCTTGTTGATAAAATCGTACATGCGATTCCGACGCAAGGTAACCATGCATCCGATGGGCATTCCGGTCCGGAGTTTGAAAGCGGCTATCGATTTCTTGGCTCGGGTTATTACCGGTTTCTGTCCTGAGATGAGTTTGAGTTCTTCAACGGCGGAGTCCAAAATCTTGACATTTTGAATGGCCTCTCCCAACCCCATATTTAAAATGATCTTATCCAGTTTCGGAACCTGCATCCGATTCTTGTACTGAAAGGTCTCTATCAGTTGAGAAATAATTTCATTTTCATAATAGTCTTTTAACGTCGACATGGTTCTCCTCGTTTACAAGGGCTGAAGCCTATTGGTCTATAATCTCATTGCATTTCTTGCAGGCGCGGACCTTTTTGCCGTCCTCCAAACGCCGCATCTCGACCCGTACCTGAGCCATGCACTTATTACACATGAGCTGGACATTGGACCAATGGATCGGCGCCTCGGTCTCAACAATACCCCCCTGCTTATTTTGGGCCGTGGGTCGGGAATGACGTTTCACCATATTGACCTTCTCCACCATGACCCGGTTCTTGTCCTGGAATACTTTGATGATCTTACCGATCTTTCCCTTGTCTTTGCCGGTAATTATCTTTACTTTATCGTCTTTCCGAATATAGCTCTGTGGCTTCATCATATGTCTTGTCTCCAGGGGGAAGCTGTCGGTTATAACACTTCCGGAGCCAGTGAAATAATTTTCATGAATCGTTTACCGCGTAACTCTCTGGCTACGGGTCCAAAAATACGGGTTCCGATCGGTTCCCGTTGCGCATTGATCAATACGGCGCTGTTATCATCGAATCGGATAAAGGAACCGTCCTGTCTTTTAATCTCTTTTTTCGTGCGAACCACAACCGCTTTAAGAATTTCCCCTTTTTTTACCTTGGCATTGGGAATGGCTTCTTTCACGGATACCACAATGATATCGCCGATGCTGGCATAACGTCTTCGGGAACCGCCGAGCACTTTGATACAATATAGAACTTTTGCACCTGAATTGTCTGCAACGGTCAATCGGGTCTCTGACTGAATCATTTTCTGTACTTTCCTTTAAGTCTAGACGGCTTTTTCCATGACTTTGCTGACACGCCACCGTTTGGTTCGACTCAGGGGTCGGGTTCCGGTGAGTAGGACTTTATCGCCGACTCGGCAAGCATTGTTTTCATCGTGGGCTGCAAACCTGGCCCGTCTTCTGATATATTTATGATAAAATGGATGCTTCACCAACCTTTCCACTAATACGGTTACGGTTTTGTCCATCTTATCGCTGACAACCGTACCCACCAACTGCCTTTTCATTCCTCGATTCTTCATAATGAATACCAGTCTTATTCCACCTCTGTTTTGTCTGCTCGTTGTTGTTCTCTGATGAGGGTTTCAATCCTTGCGATATCAAGTTTGGTCTGCTTTAATTTGGCAGTATTTTCAAGCTGGCCAACCCCATGCTGGAAACGCAGATTAAACATTTCTTCTTTCATATCGTCCCGCTTGCGCTGCATCTCCCCAAGGTCCATTTCTCTGATCTCACTCGACTTCATGACACATTGCTCCTCTCAACAAACCGCGTTTTTACCGAAAGCTTGTGAGATGCAAGCCGGAATGCTTCCTTGGCCAGATCTCGAGGAACGCCTTCCATTTCGTATAGGATTCTGCCCGGCCGAATCACCGCCACCCAGCCCTCTGTGGCTCCTTTTCCTTTTCCCATTCGGACTTCAGCAGGTTTTTTGGTAATCGGCTTATCCGGAAATATCCGAATCCACATTTTACCGCCTCTTTTGACATGCCGCGTCATCGCGATACGGGCGGCCTCAATCTGTTTCGAACTGAGCCGGCCGCATTCAACCGCCTGCAACCCGAATTCGCCGAAATTCAGATCGCAACCCCTTCGTGCGACCCCGGTCATCCTGCCTGTCTGTTGTTTTCTGAATTTTACTTTTTTAGGACTTAGCATGTCCGATTCTCCATTTCCTCATGATCAACGATTCTACTACGTCTGCTCAGTGGTTTTTTAAGAGACAGCACCGGCTGGATTAGGCTTGCGCCTCAAGCTGATCCTTCTTGAGTATTTCCCCTTTAAAAATAAAGACCTTAATGCCGACCACCCCGTATGTGGTTTTTGCTTGAGTGATGCCGTAATCGATATCTGCGCGCAGGGTATGCAGCGGAACGCGACCTTCCCGATACCATTCGGTTCGGGCCATTTCAGCTCCGCCGAGCCGACCGGAAGAAATGATTTTAATCCCTTGCGCACCAAATCGCATGGCGGATGAAACCGCCCGCTTCATGGCGCGTCGGAATGCGACCCGTCGCACGATCTGAAGGGCGACGTTCTCTGCAATCAGCTGTGCATCGATCTCCGGTTTTCTCACTTCTTGTATATCGATGAGTACTTCCTGGGAGACCATCTTTTCGATATCTCTTTTCAACAACTCAATCTCAGCGCCCTTCTTCCCGATGACAATGCCGGGTCTTGCAGTAAAAATCCGGAGTCGGATGCGCTTGGCCGACCGTTCGATTTCAATCCGTGAAATACCGGCATGGTAGAGTCTCTCTTTTATAAATTTTCTTAAATTATGATCCTCCAAGATATAGGACGCATAATTCTTTCCGGCATACCACCTGGATTCCCAAGTTTTAACGATGCCTAATCTCAGTCCGATAGGATTTACTTTCTGACCCAAACTATACCCTCCTTTGTTATGCCGATTCCTCTGAAAGAATGACCGTAATATGGCTGGTCCGTTTCAAAATACGGGTCCCTCGACCCCGGGCTCGTGCTCGGAAGCGTTTAAGTGTCGGTCCCTGATCAGCCTGGATATTTTGAACGATCAGCGAATCGACATCGACATTGGTGTTCTGATCCGCATTGGCTGCTGCCGATCGGATTACCTTGGCCACAATCGCTGCAGATTTCTGCGGCATGAATTGCAGCATATCCAAGGCGAGTTCCACCGGCCTTCCTTTGATGGAATCGACAATGGCTCGAACCTTCTGGGGCGAGATGCGAACATATCTGGTTACGGCTTTGACCTCCATGGTATAACTATCCTTCTCTATCTCTTCAATTTCGACTTCTTATCTCCGGCATGTCCGTAAAATGTTCGTGTGGGTGAAAACTCCCCGAGTTTATGCCCCACCATATTTTCCGATACAAACACCGGCACAAATTTCCTTCCGTTGTGAACCGCCAAGGTCAAGCCAACCATTTCGGGGAGGATCGTGGATCGTCTCGACCATGTCTTGATCACCCGACTCGACCGAGAATCTTGGGCCGTCAACACCTTTTGCATCAATTTCGGATCAACATACGGACCTTTTTTTAAGGAACGCGGCATACATACTCCTCATATAGTAATTTGTCGCTATTTAAGCTTGAAAAATCTAAATTCAAAATCCGAAAATCGAAAATACCCTATCTTCCTTTTCGTTTGGTGACGATGTAGCGATCGGTTTTTCTGTTTTTCCGGGTACGATAGCCCTTTGTCGGTTTACCCCACGGGGTACACGGATGTCGCCCACCGGATGAGCGGCCTTCACCGCCCCCCATGGGATGATCCACCGGATTCATGGCGACACCTCGCACCTTGGGCCGTCTACCCAGCCACCGTTTTCGACCGGCTTTACCCAAGGCAATATTCTCGTGACTCACATTGCCCAATTGCCCGACAGTGGCGTTGCAGTCAATCAGAACCATCCGAAGTTCGCCGGACGGCAGTTTAACCAGGGCATATCGACCTTCTTTGGCCATCAACTGGGCATGGGTCCCGGCGCTCCTGACGATCTGCCCCCCCCGACCCACGCGCAACTCGATGTTGTGAATATCGGTACCCAGCGGAATATGTCGCAACGGCAGGGTATTTCCGGGCTTAATATCCACTTTCGGGCCGGACATCACGCTGGAGCCGACATCAAGTTTCAAGGGAGCGAGGATATACCGTTTCTCGCCATCCGCATAGTGCAACAAGGCTATCCTGGCGGACCGATTCGGATCGTATTCGATGGAAGCAACGGTTGCCGGAATTCCGATCTTATCCCGTTTAAAATCGATTACCCGAAGATGGCGCTTGTGTCCGCCACCCCGATGCCGTGTCGTGATTCTGCCATTGACGTTGCGGCCGCCGGATTTCTTCAAAACCTTCAGCAATCGTTTTTCCGGAGTTGTCCGGGTTATTTCTTCAAATGTCGAATATTCTTGAAACCTTCGCCCTGGAGATACGGGTTTTACTTTCTTTAACGCCATGCTCTGCTCCTAACGCTTATCGCCTGTCCTCTAAACACCTTCAAAAAAATCGATCCGCTCACCGGGCATCAACGTTACGATTGCTTTCTTCCAATCTTTTCGTTTTCCCAGGATTCGGCCTCTCCGCTTTACTTTCCCAATGATTTGCATGGTGCGAACAGCTGCCACGCGCACATTGAAAATCTTCTCAATGGCCCTTTTGATCTCCACCCGATTGGCTTTCCGGTCGACCTCAAACGTCACCTGATTAAACGCTTCCTTTTGAATCGTCGTCTTTTCAGTGATTAGCGGCCGCCTAATAATTTCATACTGAATCATGAAAGCAATCTCCCTTCAATGCCCTGTATGGAAGGCTCAAGCAAAACCAAGGCCTCGTATTTCAAAATATCATATACATTCAATCCTTCGCTTCTCAGCACTTTCACACCCGGCACATTCCGCGAGGACCGCTCCAAGATTTCGTCTTTGGTGTGGGTTATGATGAGAGAACTGCCCAAATTGAGTCGGGAAATAATCTCCAAAAAAGTTTTGGTTTTAATCTGCTCAAGCTGAAAATCATCCAACACAACAAGATTTTCATCTTGAAATTTCGAGCTCAAGGCCATCTTCAATGCCAATTTCTTCACTCTCTTGGGCACCTTGGCAGCATAGGATCGAGGCTCAGGTCCGAAGGCAACCCCACCGCCTCTCAACAATGGAGACTTGATGTCTCCGCGACGCGCGCGCCCGGTTCCCTTTTGTCGAAAGAGCTTCCGACGACTGCCCCTGATATCCGATCGACGTTTTACGGCAGCAGTCCCTGAACGTCTGGCAGCCAGCTGCATGGTAACCACCTCATGCAACACGCTTTTTTTAACCGAAACGTTAAAAAGTTCGTCGGACAATTCGACCTTGGAAACTTTCTCTCCGTGACTATTGATGACATCTACTACAGGCATTGCTTTCCTCTACCAGGATTATTTAACAAATTTCAGTTTCTTGATGGCGATCAGTCCCGATTTAGAACCCGGTATGGCGCCTTTTATGAGAATCAAATGCTCATCGGGTCGGATATCCACGATTTCCAGGTTTCGGATGGTATTTTGCTCATTTCCATAATGCCCGGGCATTTTTTTGCCTTTGATGACTTTTGCCGGCCACGCACTGCATCCGATGGATCCTGGAATCCGATAAGATTTGCCGCCGTGGGTCTTGCGGCCGAGATGGAATCCATGCCGTTTGGTCACCCCTGCAAATCCGCGACCTTTGGAGGACCCGGTAACATTCACCCGCTCTCCCACTTCAAAAAGATCGACGGATAGCATCTGTCCCAGACTGTATTCTTCCGGCTTATCCACCGGCATTTCCCTTAACGCATTGAAACCGGTGCTTTCACTTTTTTTCAAATGCCCGGCCATCGGTTTATTAACACGGGAGGGTTTCTTTTCCCCATAACCGATCTGCAGGGCATTGTAACCGTCCGATGACTCGGTTTTGATTTGGGTGACCACGCAAGGGCCTGCCTGAACAACCGTAACCGGGACATGGCGTCCATCAGGGGTGAATAAGCTCGTCATTCCCAGTTTTTTTCCGATTAATCCTCTGACCATGATGACCTGAATTCCTTTGTTACAGTTTTATTTCAACATCAACACCCGGGGACAGATCCAACTTCATCAGTGCGTCCACGGTTTGTTGAGTGGGTTCCATGATATCCAAGAGCCGTTTGTGGGTTCGGATTTCAAACTGCTCTCGAGATTTTTTGTCGATATGAGGCGACCGAAGAACGCAGTATTTGTTGATTCGCGTGGGGAGCGGAATGGGGCCCACGACTTTCGCTCCGGTTTTATTGGCGGTATCAACAATGTCGGATGCCGATTGGTCCAATA
>CAYSUA010000268.1:0-8173 GCA_964433795.1 uncultured Desulfobacteraceae bacterium
CTTGACCCGGATCAAAGAGAGGTCTTCGGGGGTAGTGCCGTATGTGGCCATGTGACCCTGGGCATACATGGCGTAGTAGGCCGGCATCATGGTGCCGAAGGGACTCTCCCACTGGATGTCGGCCCCGCGGCCCATCCGTTCCTGGGATTCGGCTGAAGATATCTCGGACATCTTTTGAAATCCGATGACCGCCACAACATCGTGCAGGCCGGAACTGATGAGCGAATAGGCCAGCCGAAGTCCTGTGCTGCCGGATGAACATAACGTTTCCACATAAAATGTCGGTTGCGGATTCAATCCGAGATATTCGGCGAACACGCCGGCCGGCGACCGTTGTTTATCGTATTCAGGAGCAGAACATACGATAGAGGCATCGATATCGTTTGCCCTGATTTGCGCGTCACCAAGCGCCTCTTTAAAGCCGTCGAACACGAGTTCCCTGATAGACCCCGGATAGCTTCTTACAAAAGCGCTTTGGCCTACCCCGATTATAGCAACCTTTCCCATAAATAATGCTCCTTTATATTTTGCTTTGAGCTTTCAGCCTTCAGCTTTGAGCGCTTATATGTATTGTCCTCCGTCCACTTTGATGACTTCACCCGTTACATGGCGGGCCTTGTCTGATGCTAAAAAGGCCACCACGTTGGCAACATCTTCGGGCAGACCCACCCGTTTCAATACGATTTCTCCCATGGCCAGATCGACGATTTTGTCTCGAGCATCCGACTCCCTAAGCATGCTGGTTTCAATGAGTCCCGGTGCCACGGCATTGACATTGACACCGAAGGCGCCCAGCTCTTTGGCCAGAGATTTGGTAAATCCGATAATGCCGGCCTTGGATGCTGAATAATTACTCTGGCCGAACTTTCCTCTCAGTCCGTTGATGGAAGTAACGTTAATAATCTTGCCGTAATTCTGCTCCTTAAAGTGGGGGGCGGCATGGCGGGTGAAATTGAAATACCCTTTTAGATTAACCTCAATCACCCGGTCCCATTGCTCTTCGGTCATTTTCCAAGAAACACCATCCCAGTTCATTCCGGCATTGTTGACCAGTATTCCGAGACTCCCGAATTCCTCCAGGGTCTGGTTCACTATCTTTTCAGCTTCCTCAAACGATGAGGCATCGGCTTTTAATGCCAGGGCATTTCGGCCCATGGATTTTATTTCATCCCTGATCCGATAGGCTTCCGATTCATGTTTCCGATACAGGAGACAGACATTTGCCCCTTCCCGGGCAAGCTCAAAAGATATTGCTTCACCGATGCCCTGGGAGCCACCCGTGACGATCGCGTTTTTTCCTTCTAATAACATTATTTTTCTCCAATAATTTTTTTATTCAGCCACTAAGACACCAAGACACGAAGAAGAAAAAAAAGAAATATCTTTGTGTCTTTGTGCCTTGGTGGCAAATAACCTTTTGTTAACTTTACCCCTTCGGTTTTGCTAACACCGCAGCCATGAATTCCGCATCAAATGGGTCACTGTTGGCCTGGCGTCTGCGATATTCAATGAAATCGATGGTATCCTGGCCGGTGATTTTCTTTGTATTAAAGGCATTAAACCCGAGGAAGGCTTCAGTGGCCATATTCGAAGCCAGCCAATGCCGATTGATAACCTTTGCCTGATCCCAGAAGAATTTTTTCTTCAATCGAATACCTTCCACGCTTTTGATCAAACAGCCGGGAAACAAATTGGTGAACGTCCACAAAATCCGGTTGATCTCGTTATCCAGCATTTCAAAATCGGTCTTGGCGGTTTTCACATACTCCCGGGCTTTCTTAGCTTCCTCCCCCTTTTTGAATTCACCGAAAACGACATCGCCATCTTCTATGTAAGTATCGATAATAACGCCGGGGTTGCGAACCCACTGGCCATCTTCTTTGATAACCGGAAGACATTTGGTGATCAGGCCGATATGTTTCATTTTGTATGCACTCCAAAGCTCACACGATATACAATTCCACATGGCCTGTTCAATGGGAAGCATCCAGGGGAGAAAATCAGAACTACCCCCGTCCGGGGCAGAACCGTGGCGGGGACCGGCCTGGCCGAATATGGCCAGATCACTTGAAACCGAAATATCGCATGCCATTCCGATTTCCTGTCCACCGGCAACCCGCATGCCGTTTACACGGCAAATGGTCGGTTTCTTGCAATTCATAATGGCATCCACCATCCCGTTGAATAGATCCATATAGAGACCGTATTCATTCGGCCTGCCGGAATAGTATTCAGCATATTCTTTTGTGTTGCCCCCGGTGCAAAATGCCTTATCCCCGGCACCGGTAAAAATTGCAGCAACCACCGAGCTGTCGGAAGATGCCCGTTGAAAGCCGGCGATAACTCCCTTGGCCATTTCAGTGGTATAGGAATTGTATTGGCTTGGATTGTTGAGGGTGATCCAAGCCGAAAAGAGACCATCCACTGTATTACCTTTCGGATCCAGAATCGGTTTCTTTTCATACTTAATTCCGGGTGCTTCTTCCGAGAAATGTTCTTCACCCCAAAGAAAATGGTTTTTTGTGCCGGATTCTCTCGGCAACCAGCTTATATCGGTCATGGGACTCCTCCTTGTGTTTTGATCATCATGCGGGTTGGTTTTTATGAAAGATTATTTAAACTTCAGTTAATGATTGCCAGTTAATATCAGCTACATTACAGCTACATCATAAATAGTGTCAAGAAAAAAAACATAGCATAAAACCTTGACTTTCAACCGCAATCCAATATTTAGTGGCGTGTTGTGATGTCTATTATCAGCATTTTCAGGCGAATCCAAAAGAGGGTACCGTGAATAGAAAACCGACCTATGAGGATCTGGAAATAAGGGTAAAGGAATTGGAGCGGATACTCCGAGCGTCAGACCAGATGATGGAGAAACAGATCGAAAATGCACTGCAGGATAGCGAACGAAGATACGCATTAGCCACCACCGCAGGTCAGGTCGGTG
Organism: uncultured Desulfobacteraceae bacterium; assembly: GCA_964433795.1. Lineage (GTDB taxonomy): Bacteria > Desulfobacterota > Desulfobacteria > Desulfobacterales > SURF-15 > DUZK01. The sequence goes on from CAYSUA010000268.1 coordinate 2,951, forward strand.
TATGGGATTGGAATGTGGAAAACGGTGATATTTTTGTGGATCCGAATCTCAAGGCCATGCTCGGTTACGAGGATCATGAAATAAGAAATCATCTGGATGATTGGGGCAAATTTGTACATCCGGATGACCAGAAGGCGGTTATGGAAGAGGCCGACAAACATTTTAAAGGGATAACCGAGCAGTATGAAGTGGCACATCGTATGATACACAAGGATGGCAGCAGCCGCTGGTTCCTGGCCAGGGGTACTGCTATTCGGGATGAGAACGGTGAACCTTATCGTGTTGTGGGAACCGACACGGATATTACACTGATTGTTCTGGCTGAGGAAGCGCTCCGGAAAGCCAATGATGAACTGGAGCAGCGTGTCAAAGAACGAACAACGGAAATCAGCAAGATGAATGAAGAGTTGGAAACCAATTCGGGCTATCTTGAAGAGACCAATGTCGCTTTAAACATTTTGCTGAAAAAGAGGGATGAAGACAAGGTGGAACTTGAAGAAAAGGTCCTGCTCAACGTCAAGGAGATGATCGAACCGTTTATCTTAAAGCTAAAAAAGAGCCGGTTGGATAAAAGACAAACGACCATTGTGGATATCCTCGAATCCAATATTAAAGACATTGTGTCGTCCTTTACCTATCGTCTGGGGTCAAAATTTTATAATCTCACCCCTGCTGAAATTCATGTTGCGAATCTCGTCAAACAGGGCAATACGACCAAAGAGATTGCTGAATTATTGGGATTGTCTAACAGAACCATCTGTTTTCACAGGGAGAATATCCGAAAAAAGCTCGGTCTGAAAAACCAAAAAATCAATCTCACCTCCCATCTCATGTCCTATCAATAGTACCAGTAAAGACCTGGTATTTTACTGGTAATCTTTTGGTATTGAAATTTCTCGTAATTTTGTCATTCTAAGCTATTTTCCACCCCTAAGGAGCGCAGGAGGTACTACTGGTGCTAAGGGGCATATTTTTGTGTCCCGCGCTCTAAAACTTACGGAATAAATATGCCGGTGCCCAAGATTCTGATCGTTGATGACGAGCCTCTCATGTGCAGTAGTTTGAGCTCCCTGCTTGACAGCGAAGGCTATCAAACCGAAACCAAACTCAGTGGGAAAGAAGCAAAACGGTTTCTGGCCACCCACCACGTAGATCTCGTACTCTCGGATTTCGTTCTTCCAGATCTAAATGGGTATGAGGTCATGGCATGCGTCCATGAGCGAAACCCCGAAGCTGTTGTGATCATTATGACCGGATATGCTTCAATCGAGCACGCCGTGGAAGCTTTGAAAAGGGGGGCATACGATTACATTCAAAAGCCGTTTGAGCCGGAGAAGTTGATGAAGATCGTTAAGAATGCGCTGGAACAGAAGCGTTTACAGGATGAAAATAAAATCATCAACGGCAAGCTGGCTTTAATGGAAGAACGTTACAAGGATCTCGTTCAAAACTCGCCCGATATCATCTATACCCTCGATGACAAGGGAAATTTCACTTTCATAAGTGATGCGGTCGAACGATTGCTGGGCTACAAGACCTCTAATCTTGTGGGAAGACATTTTTCTGCAATTGTTCACGAAGAGGATTTGGATAAGGCAGCGTGGTTTTTTAAAGAGAGAAGGACCGATGAACGAACCAATGCCGGAATCGAACTCCGTCTAAAGCTGAAAAACAAATTGAACATAGCCAAGGAAAGATATGTAACGGCAGAGCTAATATCCACCGGTATATACAACAGACCGTCGAGTGAAAATGACAAAAAATATATCGGGTCGTATGGTGTTGCAAGGGATGTGAGCAATCGAAAACGTTTGGAAACCCAGCTCCAGCATTTTCAGAAAATGGAAACCATAGCAACGCTGGCAGGCGGCATTGCCCATGATTTTAATAACCTGATGATGGGGATACAAGGTAATAGTTCCCTGGCACTATTGGAGATGGAACAGGACCATCCAAGCGTTCCAAGAATTAAGAATATCGAATCCTTTGTGCAGAGCTCAAATAAACTCACAAAACAGCTGCTCGGGTTTGCCCGGGTTGGAAAATATGAGGTGAAACCCATAGATATAAACGATCTGATTTCTAGAACGACTCAAATGTTCGGGCGGACCAAAAAAGAGATTAACATCAGCGCGAAGCTGCATAAAAATATTTGGGCAACAGAGGTCGATCCGGGGCAAATCGAGCAAGTGCTGCTTAATTTTTTCGTCAATGCATGGCAGGCCATGCCTGGGGGCGGCAGCATCGCTGTCGAAACGGATAATGTGGAGTTGGACCACAACGAGGTGAAGGCTTTTTCAGCAAAACCGGGTAAATTTGTTAAGATCAGTGTTACAGACACCGGAGCGGGAATGGATAAAACAACCCTCGAGAGGATTTTCGATCCGTTTTTCACAACAAAAGAGATGGAACGAGGAACAGGATTGGGTCTAGCTTCTGCATACGGTATTATTAAAAACCATGGCGGCATCATCGATGTCCATAGCAAAGAGTTTGAAGGTGCGACCTTCACCATTTATCTGCCTGTATCGGATAAAGTAGTCATTAAGGAAAAAGGCATGGACGAAACGATGGTGAAGGGTTCGGAAACGGTTTTGCTGGTGGATGACGAGGAATTGATCCTTGAAGTCGGTGAGCAGTTATTGCTCCAGTTGGGCTATCAGGTACTCCCCGCTAAAAGCGGAAAAGAAGCCGTTGAGTTATATGAACAATACCAAAAAAACATCTCCATTGTTATCCTGGATATGATCATGCCGCACATGGGCGGAGGGGAGACATACGACAAACTCAAAGATATCAATCCTGGGGTCAAAACGTTGCTTTCAAGCGGCTACACCATTGATGGCGAGGCCTCTGAAATCATTAATAGGGGATGCAACGGATTTATCCAAAAACCTTACAAGCTCAACCACCTGTCCCAGAAGATCAGGGAAATTATCGATTAGGAGCGGTGAAGGCCGCTTCCTCGCCAACTCATAAAGTGTTGACGCTGCTATCCATTATGGCATAATTGCAGCTTATAAAAAAAATTATAACCTTTGAACTCTGAACGCTGAACTTTGAACCCTGGTCGCCTACGGCGCCGCCAAAGGCGGGTAAACCCTGAACTCAGAACTCAGAACCAATCAATTTAGGTATAAGGGACAGGTTATCGACATGAAACATCGTACGAATACCGATGTTCTGGTTATCGGCGGCGGGGCCATAGGCATGAGCTGCGCGCATTTTCTCAACCAGGCGGGGCGAAGCGTTACCCTGATAGAAAGGGGAGACATTTGTTCCGGCAGTTCATACGGCAATGCGGGTTTGATTGTTCCCAGCCACAGTATCCCTTTGGCTGCTCCCGGTGTCATCGTAAAGGGGTTGAAGTGGATGCTGAATCCGGAAAGCCCTTTTTATATAAAACTACGATTTGACAGGCAACTTATTTCCTGGCTCTGGAAGTTTCGCAAAGCGTGCAGTGAATCCCAAATGCTCCGGGCCATCCCGGTCATTCGTGAACTCAATTTCGCCAGCCTCCAGTTGTATGATGAGCTTGCCGGTATTGAAGATCTTGATTTCGGTTATGAAAAACGGGGCATGGTTGTCATTTTCAGGACCGAAAAGGGATTTCAGGATGGCATTAAGGAAGCCCGGCTGATGGAGAAGTACGGAATCGAGATCCGTGTCTTAAAAGATCAAGACGTAAACGATATGGCGAATACTGAAACATCTGCGGTCGGCGGCGTATACTATCCCCAGGATGCCCACATTAATCCCCATCGGTATGTTCAGGGATTGGCCGACTTTGCTGCTGAAAAGGGTGTCGATGTCAGAACATCGACTGAAGTTCTCGGTTTTGAGTCTTCCGGCGGGCGTGTGAACTCGGTTAAGACAACAAAGGGAGATTTTTCAGCAGAAGAGATCGTTTTGGCGGGGGGCACCTGGTCCGCTGGAATTGCAGAGGAGTTAAGAATCAATCTTCTGATCCAGCCGGCAAAAGGTTATAGCGGTACGTTTAAAAGAACAGCCGATTGTCCGGATGTTCCTTTCGGATTGGCCGAATCCAAGGTCATCCTTACCCCCATGGGTGATACCATGCGGATTGCCGGAACACTGGAACTCGCCGGGCTTGACCCATCCGTTTATATGCGACGCGTCCAGGCGGTGTTAAAAAGCATACCCGCGTATTTTCCTGAAATCGACTCGGATGCCCTTGAACTGTTAGAGATCTGGCGGGGATTGCGGCCCTGTACGCCTGACGGCTTACCCTATCTGGGTAGGTCTCAACAATACGACAATCTTACGATTGCCGCCGGCCATGCCATGATCGGCATGTCGCTTTCACCCATTACCGGAAAGTTGGTTTCTCAAATCGTAACAGGAGAAAAGCCACAGATCGATCTAACTCCCCTCCGCATCGAACGGTTTTCTTGAGGGCCGATACCCACCGACCGAGTGGATCCCACATCTTGAGAATAGTGTATAGCCAGATAATCTATTTGCCGTTCTGAAACGCACCCATTACGAAAAAAATAACTCCGGTTGCAATCAACACAGCAGACAGGGAAAGGGTTGAAAGAGTCGTTATCAGCTGTTGAACCTTTGACCAGGGGATAGTCTGAATCCAATCCAAACCGAATATCTCTTCGATTGAAAAGATGCCAAGGCCCTGCTTCATCAATCGGGATACCATCTGCAGTAAAAACAAAAACAAACTGCAGGCTAACAGCATAAATCCAAAAAGGGTAGATTTTGACATCATAACACCCCCTTATTCAAAATGTATTGCCAATTCTTCAGGTATTGGCTGAAACCGCTCGCTCCGGGTCGGTCTGGAATTGACCGAGTTCACTCTTTTCTTTAGATCCGTCCCGCACTTAAAATAAGGCAATTTCTTTGATTTAACTCGAAACAGGTTTCCGGTTTTAGGATTTTTGCCATGATAGGCTTTATATTTTTTAACCCGAAATGAGCATAAGCCGCGAATTTCGACCCTATTCCCTTTTGCCAGCGCCTTAGACATTTCATCAAAAACCGTTCGAACCACAAGATCCGCCTCCCCTTTGGTAAGCGCCAGTTTATCACTCATCGCTTCAACAATATCTGACCGGTTCATTCTCCACCTCCATTTATGTTTGATGACTTTGGATTGACCACGCATCATTATATTGAGCAAGTTCTGTGCCGGTGTGTCGGATTTGATGGGGGCGGGAAAAGAATGCTTATGAAAATAGTTAGTTA
>CAYSUA010000269.1:0-8163 GCA_964433795.1 uncultured Desulfobacteraceae bacterium
TATTCCCGTGATGGAGGCAACGCCGACCGTACGATCAAATAGACTCATAGACATTACGACCTGCTCTTTTACGATCAGACCAAGGGTTGAAATGATCAGGCCGAAACCCACAACACCGGTGACAAAGCCGCACATCATAAGCTTATAATTGATCGGTAGGAGCCTTGTCTTGCGTAAAGAAGGTTTTACAAGGCGACCGCCTTTTTGAGAATAAAAACCGAGCGGTATGGAGCCCATGGAAATAACACCAAAAACAATGAAGGTGGTCGACCATCCGAAATGGTCGTATCCGAATCCGCCAAACAGCGTACCTATGAACCATCCGGTTAGCGCTATTCCTCTGTGCAGTCCCATACATTTTCCTAAATGAATATCATCCGCGGTAGCGGCAACCGTCATGATTCCCGCCTGCCGAATGAAGGAAAAACAGACTCCCCACAAAATTCGTGAAATCAATAGAGCAATAAAAATCGAAAAATACCCGTAGGATGCCGTCACCAGCGAGGCAAGAAAAAATACTACTGCCAACAGGGGAGCGGCGGGCATGGTGCGGTAACACCGGTCAGCGAGGCGGTTGGAAACCAGGCGAATCCATCGATTTGCAGAAAGGAGAATGCCGACCTGAAGGGGGAGGAGCCCAAGGTGTGTGTAATAACTTGGAAGCACCGTAAAAATAGTGGCGTCTCCCAGCAGGGATAGGGCACTTGCAGAGGCAATGGCAATTATCGGGTAATAGGAGACAGCCATCAATTCGTATTCATAAACAAACGGTTGGGCTGGTGCTATGGGATCGTTTTTTAGGGACAATCCGCCGGCCCGGGGAAACCATTCGAAAAAGTTCCGCCGCGCCGGACAGATTGTAAAGATCCGCTATCGTGGTTGGCAGGGGTGACACTATGTCTCGCCTATTTCTTTTCGTATACGATCTCGCCTCCGATAATGGTTTTTTCCACGATGATGTTCCGGATTTCCCCAGGATCGATTTCCAAAATATTATCGGACAACACCACCATGTCGGCCAGTTTACCCGTTTCGATGGATCCTTTGATATTTTCTTCAAAGGTCGCATAAGCAGGCGTCAGTTTCTCCTGGGGTCCGATGTCCACCCCGTCTCGCGTCTTTCGGCTCACCGCACACCAGATTCCCCACAGCGGGTTGGACGGCCATACCGGATTGTCCGGCGTGCAGACCGGACAGTCTGAATGGGCGCATACATTTATCCCCAAATCCATGGCGGTCTTGGCCGGGACCATTCGACTGGCGCGTTCAAGACCGATAAAATCGTTGATGTGGCGATCTCCCCAGTACCAGGGGTGGAAGAGGTAAAAGTTTGTAATGATACCCAGTTTCTTCATGCGCTCAAGGTCTGGCTGGGTCGGACATAGACAATGCTCGATTCGGTGCCGGGGGTCCGGTCTCGGATATTTTTCCATGGCACGTTCAATGGCATCGACCGCCATGGTGATCGTAAAATCTCCCTGGGCATGGATGGCAACCTGATATCCGAGCCGGTGACATTTCTCCACGAGCTCATTTATTTGATCCTGGGTGTATCTCAACCCTTCCATTCCTTTTGTGTCTCCAGTGATATACGGTTCCTTAAATGCACAGGTATAACACTGGATGGATCCGTCCATAAAAATTTTAACGGCTCCCAGTCTGAGCATATCATTTCCGAACCCGGTGCGCAGCCCCAGGTCGTTGGCCAGGTAAAACTGTTCACGGATCATCAGATAGGTTCGCGTCTTTAAATTGCCGTCGTCCACCACTTCCTGGTAAGCTCGAAAAGGATCAGGATGATCAGATGCTCCGGCCTCGCCGGTGGATGTAACACCGATTTTAACGTATGCCTCACTGATTCTGGCAAGCCCTGCTTTAAAATCCTCCAGGGTCGCCTTGGGAGCCACTTCCTTCATGAAGGGGGTATCTCGTAAAACTCCCGTGGGTTCACCGGTCGTCGGGTCTTTGTCGATGACGCCGCCTTCCGGATTCGGTGTATCTTTCGTGATGCCGGCCAGATCAAGAGCCTTGCTGTTGACGACATGGGCGTGGTAACCACGGATGATGATGATGAGCGGGTTGTCAGGGGCCACCGAATCGAGTTCCTCAAGGGTGGGCCATCTTTTCTCTTTCATTGATTCGGGAACATAGTTTTTTCCACCGATCCAATCCCCTTTGGGCGCGTCTTTTGCCCGCTCCCTGACACGATCCAGGAGATCCGATATAGAAGGGTTCAACTCCGGCGCCGCATCGATCAATCCGAGGCTGTGGAGAAAATCCCCTGTGGCCACATTGTGGGTATGGGAGTCGTTTAAACCCGGAATCACCGTTTTCCCGGTAAGGTCTAGGACCCGGGTGTTTTCCCCGATGAGGGGATTTACATCGTCATTGGCGCCCACGCGTACAATTTTTCCTTCGATTACCGCGACCGCCTGGGCGGTGGTATCATTGTCATCAACGGTGATGATGGTACCGTTTTTAATTACGAGGTCGGCCGGTATTCCTTTGATTCCCATTTTTCCTCCTTTTGTGCCGGAAAAATATTCCCGGCGGCTTGAATATATACTTATCTTGAATCAGTTGTTTCTCTATTTATTACAAACGGGCTAATTCACTGCAAAGCAGGCGACAAAATGTTCCGGTTCCACTTCAACAAGTTCGGGCGCCTCTATCTTGCAGGTGTCCTTTCGAGTTGGGCACCTGGAATAGAATCGACATCCGGGGGGCGGGTTGATGGGACTTGAGGCTTCTCCGGTCAAGGAGAATTCCGGTTTGCTTTGTTCCACTTTCGGATCGGGGAACATGATTGCGGAAAGAAGGCTCTGGGTATATGGGTGTCGATGCGATTCATGTAAAGTCCCGGCGGGCGCCATTTCCACTATTTTTCCGAGATAAAGCACGGCAATCCGGTCACTTATAAAATCCACCACGCTCAGATCATGGGCGATGAACAAACAGGTGAGATGGAATTCCTCCTGTAGCTCCTTGAAAAGATTCAAGACCTGGGACTGTACCGATACATCCAGTGCGGATACCGGCTCGTCTGCCACAACAAACGACGGATCCACCGCAAGGGCCCGGGCGATTCCGATCCGCTGCAACTGTCCGCCGGAATATTCATGGGGAAACCGATTGATGTCCTGGCTGCCCAATCCCACCCGTTCCAGCAGATAGGTGACGCGTTCCTTTTGTTCTCCCGGGTAAAGCCCCTGGATCTTCATCGGTATGGAAAGGATGTTTCCGATGGTCATTCGCGGGTTCAGAGAAGAATAAGGGTCTTGAAAGACAATCTGCATATGCCTACGCATCCGACGCATGGATTCACCGGATAGTTCATTCAGTTTTACACCATCAAACACAACTTCTCCGGATGTCGGCTCCAGTAACCGGAGAACCAGCCGCCCCAGTGTGGTCTTTCCACATCCGGATTCTCCCACAAGGCCGAGAACCTCTGCTTTCTTTATATTTAAACTGACGCCATCCACCGCCTTTAAAATCCGGTGCCGAGAGACCCGAAAGTACTTTGAAATCGTGTTCGTTTCGACCATGTTTCTTTTCTGATTCATTGCTTCCCACCATGGATCGGGTAATAACACCTTACATCGTGGCCCTCGTAGAGACGCGTGATGTCCGGTGGCTCTTTTTGACACCTCTCGTCCGAATACTCACAACGGGGCTCAAACGCACAGCCTGTTGGAAGTCGGTTCAACTGCGGCGGTTGCCCTTCAATGGACTCGAGTCGATTCCGTTTTGCCCCCAAACGGGGCAGGGATTGTAAAAGGCCTTCGGTATAGGGATGGGCAGGCTTGCTGAAAAGCGTGAATATGTCTGTAAATTCTACGATTCGGCCGGCATACATGACTGCCACCCGGTTACACATATTGGCGACGACCCCCATGTCGTGGGTAATCAACAGGATCGCCGTTTCCCTCTCCTTGCACAGGGTTTTCATGACCTCCAAAACTTGAGCCTGTACCGTTACATCCAGGGCGGTGGTCGGCTCATCTGCGATCAGCAAGGTCGGCTCGCACGACAGTGCCATGGCAATCATCGACCGCTGACGCATCCCTCCGCTCATTTCGTGAGGGTAGTTTTTTACCCGCTCTCCGGGCGAAGGGATATCGGTTACCTTCAGCATTCGGGCCGACTCGGTTAAGCTCTGTTTCCAGTTCAGTCCCCTATGGTAATGAAACACTTCGGACAGCTGATAACCCACCTTGAGCACGGGATTTAGACAGGTTAGCGGATCCTGGAAAATCATGGAGATTTTTTGACCTCGAATTTTCTGGGTTTCCTGGTAGTTTAAACCCAGAAGATTTGCTCCCATAAACACAACCTTCCCATCCACGATCCGACCCGGCGGAGATGCCACCAGCTGCATAATCGATAACGCCGTCACGCTTTTACCGCAGCCGGATTCTCCCACAAGGCCTAACACTTCGCCCTTTTTTACTTCAAAATCGACTCCGTCCACCGCCTTGGTGATTCCTTCACTGGTAAAAAAGTAGGTCTTTAATCCTGATACATTCAGAATGGATTCATCGTTTGTACTTCGCCCCATGGCAAGGACTCCTTATAATTCTGTAACTACCGCTGAGAGAGTCTGGGATCCAACGCATCTCTTAACGCATCGCCCATGAGATTGAATCCCAACACGGCAAACATGATGCTGAGCCCTGGAAATATGGTCATCCACGGTGCAAGTTCCATAAATCTCCTACTCTCATTGAGCATCAGTCCCCAGGAAGGCATGGGGGGTTGGGTCCCCAGACCGAGAAAACTGAGAGCCGCTTCCAGCATGATGGCGATGGATAGCCCCCATGTCGCCTGGACAATGACCGGGGAAAGCACATTGGGTAAAATAAAGCGGGATATTACCGTAAATCCCCGGGCTCCCACGGACCGAATCCCTTCGATATATTCCTTTTCTTTTACGGCAAGGACCGATCCGCGAACAATACGGGCAAATCGGGCGTGTTGAACGAATCCGATGGCAATCAGCACATTGCGCAAACTGGGTCCGAGCACGGCCACCAAAACCAGAGCCAGCAGGAGCATGGGAAAGGCAAAAATAATATCCAGTAACCGCATGATAACAGCGTCGACATACCGGCCGTAGTACCCGGAAATGAGACCGATGACGACACCGATGGAGGCTGCCACTAAAATCGACCCGAACGACACGATCATCGATATTCGGGTTCCGCTGATTAAGCGGCTCAATTGATCCCTTCCGAATCGATCCGTTCCCAACCAGTATTTCACACAAGGGCCTTGCAGGGCGTCTTTAGTATGCATTTCCAGCGGATCATAGGGAGATATGAAATTGCCGAAGAGTGCGACCAGTATCAGAAAAAGCACGATGAGAGCGCCGATTATCCCCAGTTTGTGTCTTTTGAAGTTCCGCCAGGCCAGCTTCGAAGGGGATAATATCTCGTCTTTGCGATTCTTTTCGTTCATCACTTGTTACCTTCGCTCCAAAATTCGAGTCTAACCCCGATAAACGGGATAAGTGCCTTCACTAAATTTTTTTCTTTTTAAAAAACAAGAAAAATTTCTAAGGCACTAATACGTAATCCTTGGATCTAAAAACGCATAAATAATGTCGACCACCAGGTTGATCGTCACAAAGACAAACGATAGAAAGAGAATGGCTCCGGTGACAATCATAAAGTCCCGCTGCTCGATGGCCAGCAAAATCAGCCGTCCAACCCCCGGCAGCACAAAAACTTCCTCGGTCAGTACGAGCCCCCCAATGAGCACCCCGATCTGGAATCCCAAGACGGTGACTACCGGAATCAATGAATTCTTCAAGACATGAATATATAGAATCACTCGTTCCGTCATCCCTTTGGCACGTGCCGTTCGGACGTAATCCTGTCGCAAGCTGTCGAGGACCGATGATCGCGTCATGCGGACGATATAGGAAAGGGTCGTGGTGCCTAAGACAAACCCCGGAATAATCATGCATTTGATGTTTTCTATGGGATTCTCCGCAAAGGGAACATAATAAAGAACCGGCAACCATTCGAAGTAGAGAGAACCTACAAGCACGACAAGTGTCGCCAGCCAAAAATTCGGGATAGAGTATCCCAGGATGGTGACCACCCGCAAGAGACCGTCAACAAATGAAAACTGTTTATAGGCGGATAACATTCCCAGGGGGATTCCCAAGAGAATCACAAATCCCATGGCAATCAGCATCAATTCGATATTTACCGGGAGCCGACCCAGGATGTCGTCCATAACCTGATTTCCGGATGTCATGGATTTACCCAGATCTCCCCGTGCTGCATGTTTCAACCACTTCCAGTATTGGACATAGACGGGTTTGTCGAGCCCCATATAAATTCTCAGTTGCTCAGCCGCTTTGGGATCCCCTGCGACCTCATCCCCCATCATGATGTCGACGACATCACCCGGAACCATATGAAACGTGCCAAAGACTAGGATGGATACGCCCAGCAATATGGGAATCAGCGTCAACAGCCTGGTGAAAATGTACCGTATCATAATTATATTTCCAGATTGATTCGACGAATCAAAGCACCCCGCCCGAATCGTTGTTGAATCAACGATATGAACGGGGTGCTGTTCAAACAGTGGTTATTTCACAAGCCATGCCTGTCTGATTAAGACACGGGAATTGTTGGATAAAATGGAATAATTCTGAACTTTCTCGTTCACGATTTCATAACGCGGCGGCGAGGCATAGGGCCAAATACAAGGTACGGTTTCCGCCATGTATTGCTGAAGCTCACGCCACATCTTGACCCGTGTATCCAGGTTGGTTTCCGTATGCTGGGCGTCATACATCTTGTCCAGCTTCGGATCATTGTACCCGAAATAATTGCCACTCGATTTGCTGTGAAAATAATTATAGTTGTAAGTCTCGGGGTCCGGATACCAGACACCTGCAAACATAATGGCCTCAAATTTTCCGCTCCGCCAGGTTTTCAGAGTTATTCCCCAGTCTTTTTGCTCGATATTCATCTTGACTCCGATTTTGGCGAATTGCTGCTGCATAATCTCGGCACAGGGGATATAATCCGGGCTGTGGGGAGATGTGATGACTGTGAATTCAAATCCATTCGGATATCCCGCTTCCTTCAACAGTTTTTTTGAAATTTCGAAGTCCTGTTTGTAAAAGGGGAGCTTTGCCATTTCTTCCTGCGACAATCCGTAGGGTACGGCAGCCGTCGGAATAGCTGCGGTCAGCACGCCATGGCCGAACATGACCGTATCGATGATCTCCTGTCGATCGATGGCCGACGCCAGGGCTTGCCTGACTTTCATGTTGTTAAACGGCGGTCTGTCGGTTTTAAACCATAACCTTTGCTGACGTACCGCCGGACCGCTCATGATTTTCAGATTTTTCCGTTTGGACAACAGGCTTGCCAGCTGGGCGTTTTTAACCCATCCGACATCCATAACCCCTTTTCGGAGGGCCGCCAATCGGGAGGTTTCATCTTTGATCACGATGAAGTCAAACCCGTCGATATAGGGTTTTGGCGCGTCCCAGTATTCCTCAAAGCGTTTGTAAATCCCTTTTACACCGTGTTCATATTTTTCTAACTTGAATGGCCCCGTCCCAATCATAACCGATTGCATGGATCCATGTTTCTCGACAGCCGCTTTGGATACTATGGAGCCGTACCATGTGGCGGCAACGTTCAAAAATGATGGGTAGGGTTCGGACATGGTGATCTTAACGGTGTATTTATCGGTAGCTTCCACTTTGCTGATGGATTTGAAAAACGGTCTTCTCGGGGAGGCGGTTTTAGGATCCAGAATTCGCTCAAATGTGAATTTCGCATCCTCTGCCGTGAAATCGCTGCCGTCGTGAAACTTCACCCCTTTTCGCAAATGGAAAATATAGGTTAGATCGTCCGGTTGCTCCCAGGATGTTGCCAGGGCCGGTTCCAGCTCCATGTCTTTGCTGTATCGGAGCAGGCTCTCATAGGCGTGTTCAAAGTATGTGGAGGAAGCAAATGCAATGGCAATTTGAGGATCAAGGCCGACAGCGGTTGAATCTGTGGCGATTTTCATCCAACCGCCCCGTTTGGGTTCGGCGGCTTGAGCGGTTGAGGGAGAGGTTAAGATAAAGCTTGCGGCAAAGGCTATCACCAGGGATACGACCATAAACGGTATAAAATACTTTTT
>CAYSUA010000270.1:0-8154 GCA_964433795.1 uncultured Desulfobacteraceae bacterium
AATTTTTTTAACGCCTAATAATCAGGCCTTTTTCGGACAGAAACTAGTTAAGAAATTCCTTAAAGAAAAAACCTTCCAGGACTGTCATTATCCAACTGAAAAAGATCGTATAAAATGCAGCGATGAAAGTTTTCCACGCTGGAAGGCGCTTAAGTTCAGCCCGATTTGCTATGGTGAATATCACGACGCAGATTCCAAGCAGAAACATTACGATTTCATTTTGTTGTAACATTCTTTATTCTCCCGGAAGGTTGAAGTGCCAAATCATATTATATTATGATATCGAACAATTGGCAAAAATAATGAATTCAAACAGAATCTGATCCTCCAACCCTGAAATCCAAAACCACATCCATTGTATCGATAGCAGAAAACCTGGCAGGATTGCAATGCATCGGTTTTGCGGCCCTACCATTGGACCGGAATCCGGATGGAATTTCCTTCTTTGTTTTCAAACAACAAATATCCCTTTTTCTTTCCGAATAGATAAAGATCCCGGGTGATGGCGACATCCCACTTGCAGTAATCAATGATGTCCTGCACCCGTCCCTGCTTCCACCATTTAAGGGCTTGAAGACCGTCTGCCTTTTTTCGAGCATCCAGGGTCGCCTGACAGAGCCGATCCAAGGATAATCGAAACCCCAGATGGTTTTTTACTTCCTCTAACATGTCCAGTGTCGGAATGCGGTTGAAATTCATTTCCGTATATCCGCTCAATACACGATAATCGAACCTTTTAATGTTGAAACCCACCACAAGATCAAACCCGGACAGAAATTTCAGCAATCGGGGAATCTGATCTTCTAGGAACTCAAAAAACTCCCCGGATTTTATATCACAGACAACAGCGCAGCTGACCCCCATCTTGTCGGAATGCTGCCAGCCCCCTACTTCCTGAGCCGACTTTTGGGTCTCAAGATCAAAAACGCCCACACGATGGGCGTTTTGGTAATTTTTTTTCTCATGTTTTGGTGACTCTGGAGTGTCGAATACAAGATGGTCGGAGGTTAAACTCTTGTATCTTTTCTTGCGAAGGTTCGAGAGCAGAAAGAGGCTTGCCTTTTTATCGATGGGTCGATTCCCGGAACCGCATTTTGGAGATTGAACACATGATGGACATCCGGATTCACAGGGGCATTTTCGGATAACGTCATGTGAATAGTCCAACAGGCCTTCAGCCTCAAGGAATGCCTGACGGCTGAATCCCGCACCACCCGGAATTCCATCATAAATAAAAATGGTGGCATATCCCACCTGTGGATGATAAGGGGTCGACATGCCTCCGATATCGTTACGGTCGGCCATAACCAGCAACGGAAAGATTCCGATGGCGGCATGCTCCACAGCATGAATACCTCCTAAAAAATCGAACTTCAGAAGGCCGGGGCTTGAATCGGTATCCGCTGCATCCTGAAGCGCTTTTGGAACAATAAACCAGAGTCCTTCTGTTTCAAAAACCTGTGGCGGCAGATCCAGCGGAATAATTCCCTGTTTTAGATTGCCCTGAATCCTCCATTTTTCATATCCGGTAACCTGATCCGTAACCCGCAATCGTCCGAAGAAAAATTGTGTTCCATAAACCGATTTTTCTTTTTTAATTCCCAAAATTTCGGTTTCCGTAAAACTTCTTACTTTCGTGTAATAGTTCAACCGGGTCTTGACGGCTTTAACGGTCCCGGTATCCAGATCCAGATGCTGAATAAGATATGTTTCCCCTCTGTGCAGATAGACTGCTCCGGGATGGGCCTCCCGAAACACCCGGTAATCATCCATTTCTCCGATGACCCGATCGGTTTCTCCATCGATAAGGGTATACCGTTTACCGCTTCCCCTCAGGTCTATATCTCGATGCGGTGCCCTTCTCTTTGAATAATAAACCTTTCCATCTGCACTCTTCAGCAGTTCGCCATTCTTTTCCAACTGAATAACGCTTTCTCGAATGGGATCCGAGATGTAAGACTCATCAATTTTTACGGGCTGCTCGGCAGCGGCACATATCACATGTTTTTCCATGATATCCGGATTATAGGGATTTACCACCGCCGGTTCCGGTTCACGATTGAGGAGATGGTCCGGATTCCGGATGAAGTACTGATCCAGCGCATCCTCACCGGCAACCATGATCACCGCGGCTTCCTGACCGCTTCGTCCTACCCTTCCGCCTCGCTGCAGAGTCGATACGATAGTGCCGGGATAACCCACGAGAATGCAAAGATCCAGGTCTCCGATATCGATACCCAGCTCAAGGGCGCTTGTGGAAACCACTGCAAGGAGATCTCCGGAAGCCAGACGGGATTCAATGATTCGCCTTTCCTCGGGCAGAAGTCCGGCCCGGTACGCACTGATTCGACGGGCAAAAGGACCGGTTTGCTTTCCGGCCCAAAGGGCAATCAGCTCCGTGAGTTTTCGAGATTGGGTGTACACGATGGTGCGTAGTTTTCGATGCAGTGCCGCTTTGAGGAGGAGAATCGTGGCTTGGGCCGGTCCATTCAAAGGATCGATCATAAGAACATGGCGTTTGCTTTGCGGCGCCCCGCTTGCGGTAACCGGTTTGACGTTTAATCCGCACAGCTGCTGAGCAAGCATGGCAGGATTTCCGATGGTGGCAGAACTGAAAAAAAAGGTAGGGCTGCTGCCGTGGTGATTGCAAATCCTCTGCAGCCGTCTCAGTATTTGAGCCATATGGGTTCCGAAAACACCGTGATAGGTATGAACTTCATCCACCACCACCATTTTGATCCTGGAAAAAAATGGCGCCCACTTTTGATGATAGGAGAGCAGTGAAAGATGCAGCATGTCCGGGTTGGTCAATAATACGTCCGGCGGATTTTCCCGGATTTTTTTTCGAAACCAAGCCGAAGTATCCCCGTCATAAATGGCAGCTGTGGGTGAATCCGCTTCTTTATTTGATGCCAGTTCCCGAAACGTCCGGAGCTGATCCTGTGCCAGCGCCTTTAGGGGAAAGAGGTACAACGCTGTTGACTTCGGATCATTAGAGAGATGCTCGAGTGCCGTCAGATTGTATATTAAGGTCTTTCCGCTGGCTGTGGGTGTTGAAACCACTGTATGAAGGCCACGCCGCAGGGAATTCAGCGCTTCTGCCTGATGTGCATAAAGCGAATGGATTCCGGTTTGCCGTATCAAATTTTCAATTTCTTTTGGCCAGGGTTTTTCGGGTATAGACCAGGAAGGGGGTTTTTTCGAAATTACCCGGTGATATACAACTTGGTGCCCCATTCGGGGAGATGATTTGAGCGATTCGACATATTCCTGTATTTTCGATGGTGGCGTCATAAGTTACCGAATACCCCATATATATTATAAACCCTTGAAAATTTAAATAGATGAGGTATATTAAATTTTAATTCATGGATCCGAACCAAATAATTATTCTAATTGTGTTACTGGTTTTATCCGGGTTTTTCTCCTCTGCGGAAACCTCGCTCTTTTCCATCAGCAGAACCAGAATCCGACATCTGGCCAAAGAAGATGAACGATTCTTTAGGCTCATTGAAAAAATGAGAGAAAATCCCCACAAACTCTTGACCACGATTCTTATCGGAAACAATATCGTAAACGTGGGGGCCGCCGCCCTGGCGACGTCTGTGGTCATGGACCTGTTTCCCAACTATGCCGTGGGCCTGGCTACCGGCATCATGACCTTTCTGATTCTTGTGTTCGGGGAAGTCTTACCCAAATCCACTGCCACACGCAACAATGTGCTCATTGCTAAAATCACCATTTACCCCATTTACTGGTGTTCTCTGATCTTTTTCCCGATACTGATCATCCTGAACTTTATTCCCAAAGTCACGGAACATATCCAAAAGACACCACGGGTAACAGAAGAGGAGTTAATGACCTTTGTTGAAGTGGTTGAAGAAGAGGGCGGAATTGAGGAGGAAGAAAAAGAGCTGATTTACAACATCTTTGAATTTGACGACACCAGCGCCTCTGAAATTATGACTCCCCGGGCCGATATGTTCGTCATCGATGCTGATGAGGCCATCGATCTTGAAGCCATAGCAAATTCCGGTTTTACAAGAATTCCGGTCATCGAAGGCGACATCGATCATGTGATCGGGTTGCTCAATATTAAAAATCTCTTTGTGAAACTTGCATCCGGAAGCGATAATGTGGATGTGAGGGAGATCATGAGAAAACCCTATTTTGTTCCGGAAAACAAGAAACTGGATCGGTTGCTCCATCAATTCAAATCAAGAAAACTGCATATGGCCATCATTGTGGATGAACATGGCGGTGTGTCGGGGTTAATTACCTTAGAAGATGCCCTAGAAGAGATTGTTGGTGAAATTCGGGACGAAACCGACAAGGAAGAGCCCAATATCGTCCAGGGGAAAAATAAAGAATGGGTGGTTCTCGGAAAAACCGATATCGATGCGGTCAATGATGAAATCGGAATGGAAATTCCCGATACCCGGGAATATGATACCTTCTCGGGCTATGTGCTCGACAACATCGGTAGAATCCCGAAAGAAAAAGAGGAAATCACCATCGGCACCTATGTTATAACCGTTGAAGAAATGGACGGAAACCGGATTAACCGGTATAGTATCAGACAGAAAGCATGATTCAGTTATCAGCAATAGTTTTTTCCATCCCTTCAAATCCTTTTCTAAAAATAACTATCGCCAAGGATATTCGAGACTTATAAATTCAATGAATCCAGAATCCAGAGGATACCTGTTGAAGATTTTCAAGATCTATTCGTGTGGCAAAAGGAACATTTCTTCTATTCTGAATTCTGGATACTGGCTCCTGACTACTTAATTCTATTTCCATAAAAAGAACACAGGCGAACCCATGACCCTGGACGAAATTATTGAACAGCGACGATCCGTTCGATCCTTTGAATCCACCCCGGTGGATCGGGAAGATTTATTGGCCATATGCGAAGCTGCCCGATTGGCGCCTTCCGCCTGCAACAGCCAGACCTGGCGATTCATTTCCGTAACCGACCGCTCAATCATCCGGAGCATCTGCAGAGAGGCCATGCGACCGTTCATCCCCAATCGCTGGCTGGAACAGGTCCCCCTGGTCATCGTGGGCTGCTCCCAGCTGGACATCATCACCAACCGGGTCGGGGCCAAAATCAGCGGAATTGAATATTACCAGATCGATATCGGCATCGCCATGGAGCACATGGTGTTGAAGGCTACCGAACTCGGACTGGGCACATGCTGGATCGGATGGTTCTCAGAGGAGAAAGTTAAATCCATTCTCGATATCCCCCATAAAATCAAGGTGTCCGCCCTCTTGGCCGTCGGCTATTCCAAGGATGGAGCAGCAGCAACGAAGCGGAATCGAAAGTCGATGAAGCAGATTCTTTTTTCCGAGAAATGGGGAAATCAAATTTGAGGTCTCGACAAATCTGCAAACGTTTGTAATTATTTTTTAAAGCTATGAAAATTTGGAATAAACGACTCTTCGCTTTGAATATCCTGTTTCTGATGCTTTCTGGGATCGTATTTGGTACTGAACAAACGCTGAGGATCGGCAATTTTTCAGCATCAGATGTAGAATCCGAAGTACCTGAGGGTTGGGAACAGTTAACATTCAAAAGGATTGATCGCCATACCCGTTACGAACTTGTCAGAGAAAATGGCGCGGTTGTTGTAAAAGCCGTAAGCAATGCTTCTGCTTCGGGCCTCATTAGAAAAATACGGATCGATCCGAAAGAATATAAGTTTCTCACATGGCGATGGAAAATAACCAATATTCTCAGAAAGGGCGATGCAACGAAAAAAAAAGGGGCTGACTTTCCCGCTAGAATCAATATCAACTTTGAATATGATCCCCAAAAACTCAATTTACTCCAAAGGATCAAATATGAAGCCGCTCGCCTGATTTACGGAGAATATCCTCCACTTTGCGCCATCGCGTATGTTTGGGGAAATAAGATTCCGAAAAGATCGGTGGTGCCCAGTGCATATTCAGACAAGGTGGTGTTGATTTTTGTTGAAAGCGGCAAGAGCCGATTGAATCAATGGATTGAAGTCACCCGGAATATCTATGAAGATTACAGAACCGTGTTGCAGGAAGATCCTCCCCCGATCTCCGGGATTGCTATCATGACCGATACGGATGACACGGGTGAATCCGCGGTGGCATATTATGGCGATATTGTCCTACGAAAACCCTAATCCGGATAAACCGGCTCCTACATCTCTTCCAGCCTGAATTTTTCAGCCTCAGCCAGGAGTTCATTCAGTTCATCACGCGATTCCGCAAGACAGATCTTTTCCGCTGAATCATCCGACGGCTCATAATTTAAAGACGTCTCCAGCTTCGTTAAGGATGCGGATGCATTGACACCTGCATTTTTGATCCTTCGAATTTTATCCGAAACCGATGTCAGCATATTGTTAAACTCAATTTCTTCTTGCTGCAGGAAGTCGTTGCTGCGGAATTTTAACCGGAAACTCAAATCCCCTTCCTCCACTTGATTCAATGCGATGGTCATTCGGTAGAGCGGACCGATGAATCGATGGAAGACACGAAAGGAATGGAGCCCGATGATACAGATGACAGCCAGGAGTGTGGGCCACAACCGGAAGTGTATGGTTAGAATCTTATCTGCCGCATAGGCTCTCTCCTCAAAACTGATTGCGGGGTCCTGAAGCCGCATGATGTCCGGAATGAGAAGGGCGGCGGAAATTACAGCCCCTATGATTGCGCTGTAAATGACGATCAGCGCTAGAAACCGATACTGATGGGATTTGTTAACAAGCGGAAATAGCCTGCGTTTATACTTTCCCTTCATAGCATCCTCTCTTTATTAAACGCTGGAAATGATATAGTGATTTTTGTGCCCAATCCGACTGTGCTCTCGACGTTTATCGTCGCCTCATGTTTATGCAAAATCGATTCCACAATAGCCATTCCTAGACCGGTTCCCTTTTCGGAATCTTTGGTGGTAAAAAATGGATTGAATATTTTTTCTAGAACGTCTTTCGGCATCCCGGAACCTTTATCCTCTATTTCGGAAATAACCCTTTCTTCTGAAACATACGTGTTCAATCTGAGAAGACGTTCTCCTTGCTGTTTGTCTTCAAGTGCATCCATGGCATTAATCATCAGGTTGGAGTAAACCTGCTGGAGACCGGTTGAATCTCCGATGATGGGAGGGATATTCGTTCCACTTTCGATAACGCATTTAATTTCTTTTTTCAGGAACTGGTGATCCATGAGTTTATGTACATCTTGTATCACATCCGTCAGTATAATCCCTTTCAACTGTTCATCCTTCATCTGGGTAAATGAACTGAAGCGTGCAACGATGGTATCCAGTCGATTCACCGCCGTCATGATTGTTTTGAGGTTTTCCCGACCCTCCCCCGGCTTTGCCTCCATCATGGAAAGCTGCATGTATCCATAAATGGCAGATAACGGTTGTTTTATTTCGTGAACAATGCCCGCGGCCATCTGGCCGGTGGCTGCCATTTTTGCCGATCGAACCAGCAGAAGCTCCCCGTCCTTGAGTTTTCGGCTCATTTCGTTAAAGGAAGCTCCCAGTTCTTCGAATTCATCTCCGCTGTCGATATCGACTCTGTGGCCAAAAGAGCCGGAGGATATCTTTTGGGTGGCTTCTTTGAGTATTTCAATGGGTACAAGATTTTTTCTGATCAGTCCCATGCCGAGAAAAAAAATCATACCCAGGGTTAAGACAATCAGGGCAGGAAATATTAATTTGAAGCTTGCCATGGGAGCCATTATATGCGGTGTGGGTTCGCTGAGCAGAATGATCCACTCCGGATAAAGAAAGTTCGGCTCTAAAAAAAGAGTCGTGTAGAAAGAAAAGTAAGTATCGGTTTCCTTCTGCCATTCGAACCTGCCGAAATGATTTCGGCGGATCTTCTTGAACTGATCCAAAGGAAATTCAATCAGATTTTCAAATGAGCTGTGGAGAATCCGATTTGAGCCGTCTATTACGCAGATTTCCATCATCGGCGGCATGCGATCCGAAGCTTCCCAGAGAAAGGTGCCATTGATTTCAGCAGCCAAAATTCCGCGTTCCGGATATTTCGGATCCAGCTGTACGAACATGACTAAAACCGGTTTTTCTTCTTTTTTGCTGACATTAACCAAAAGCGCATTTCCCGTGCCGAGGTGTTTTAAATGGCGGGGAGTGAG